>SOKS01000078.1 GCA_004375725.1 Dehalococcoidia bacterium
GCCCTTTCCGTCATTTTGGGATGGGGAATAACCAGCTCCGGGGTGTCAATAACCTGGTCGTCATAGAGGAGGATATCGATGTCTATGGTTCGGGGTGTGCCCGATTTCCCGACTCTGCCCAGCTTGCGCTCAATGCCCTTGGCGAGCGCCAGCAGTGCCGGTGGTTCCAGTCGGGTGAAGGCCTGGCAAACCAGATTGAGGAAGCGGGGCTGGTTGCTGTCACCCAGTGGCTCGGTATCGTAAATGGATGAGATTTTTCCCATGCGTACGCGCTGAGATAAGAATTCCAGGGCTCTGTCCAGGTTGGCCTGGCGGTCTCCCAGGTTCGAGCCGAGGCCAAGGTATACGGTTACTGCTTCAGTCACGTGATGTCCTCCTTCTGATAATAGCGTCGCTCATGCGGCAGATGCGGACCATCTGCTTCACGTCATGGACTCTAACGATGTCGGCGCCGTTGGCAATTCCTATTGCCAATGTGGCTGCCGTACCCTCGAGGCGCTGGTCGGTGGGCAGGTCCAGCACCAGGCCAATCAAGGTCTTGCGGGAACTGCCCAGCAGAATCGGTTGGCCCAGTGTTTTAAGCTCAACCAGTCGGCGAACGATTTCCAGGTTCTGTTCATGGCTTTTACCGAAACCGATTCCCGGGTCAAGTATGATGTTGTGTGACGGCACCCCGGCTTCAGTTGCCTGTTTTGTCGCCCTCTTCAGGTCGGCAGTTATCACCGTCATTATATCGTTGACAGGCCCGTCTCGCTGGTTGCTCATCATAATTATGGGCACACTTTGTTCGGCGGCCAGTTGTGCCAGTCTGGGGTCCTGCCGTAGCGCCCAGATATCGTTAATCATTGCGGCGCCAGCTTCAAGCGCCCGGCTGGCCACGCCATGCTTGTAGGTGTCAACGCTGATGGGCACCGGTATTTCACCGGCCAGCCTTTCTATGACGGGGATGACCAGACGCAGTTCCTCATCAATGTCGTTTACCGGTAGCGGCTCTTTTCCCGGGCGGGTGGATTCCCCGCCGATGTCGATGATATCGGCCCCTTCCTCCACCATACGCTGAGCCTGTGCCAGAGTCGCCTCGATATCACTGCCGAGACCATCCCCCGAAAACGAGTCAGGACTCAGGTTACAGATGCCCATAACATAGGTGCGCTCACCCCATCGGAACTTGGTGTTGCCGATACGTGTCGCGCTTATGACTGAACTTCCTGATTCCAAAATTACTTCCCTGGCAGGTCGTCAAAAAAAGAGTGCCGTCATTATTCTAGCACCTTATCGACGCTTAGCAAAGTGCGAGCTGAGGGTGGCTATATTTGGCGGCATTGTGGCATTAGTGGTATTATTATTGCGGTCGGAGGTGATGTAACGTGAAAGAGGAACTGGAGAAACTGGAGGCGGAAATAAAGGCCGGTGGCGGCGAAAAACGCGTCCAGCAGCAGCATGACTCCGGTAAACTGACCGCGCGAGAGCGGCTTGACCTTCTCTTCGATAAAGACACCTTCCACGAGCTGGACTTATTTGTGAAACACCATTGCACCGCTTTCGGCATGGATAAACTCTCCATACCGGCCGATGGTGTGGTTACCGGATACGGTCAGGTGAACGGTCGTACCGTGTGTGCCCATGCTCAGGACTTTACCAGCCGGGGCGGCACACTCGGTGAGATGCACGCCAGGAAGATATGCCGGCTCATGGACCTGGCGATGAAGATGAAGTGTCCCACGGTCAGCCTGATTGACAGCGGCGGGGCACGTATCCAGGAAGGGATTAACGCTCTGGATGGTTACGGCAACATCTTCTTCCGCAACTCCTGTGCTTCGGGCGTCATCCCGCAGATATCCGCCATTATGGGGCCGGCGGCGGGTGGGGCAGTCTATTCGCCGGCGATGACCGACTTTGTCTTCATGGTGAAAAAGACGAGCCATATGTATATCACTGGCCCTCAGGTGGTTAAGGCGGCTACGAGCGAAGAGATAAGTGATGAGGCACTGGGCGGTGCCATGACGCACAACACAAAAAGCGGCGTGGCGCAGTTTGCCTGCGATAATGACCGGCAGTGCCTTGAGGAGATAAAAAAACTGCTCAGCTATCTGCCCTCCAGTTGTGAGGAGAAATCATTTGACATAACGCCAGTAGATAAAGCAGACCGTACCGACCCGGCGTTGGATGAAATCATACCGCCGGAAGCGAGTAAGGTTTATGATATGAAAGCGGTCATCCGCTCCATTGTCGATGATGGTGAGTTCTGTGAGCCCTGCCTGCATTATGCCATGAATATTGTCACCTGCTTTGCTCGCTTGAACGGGCATGTGACAGGCATCATTGCCAGCCAACCGAGTTACCTGGCGGGATGCCTGGACGTCAATGCCTCGGATAAGGCGACCCGGTTTATCCGCTTCTGTGATGCCTTTAATATTCCATTATTAACCATTGTAGATGTCCCGGGGTATCTGCCCGGGAGTCATCAGGAGTGGGGCGGCATCATCCGGCACGGCGCCAAGATGCTGTGGTGCTACTCCGAGGCTACTGTTCCCAAGATAACCCTGATTGTACGGAAGGCGTATGGTGGGGCATACATTGCCATGTGTTCGCAGAGCCTTGGCGCTGACTATACGCTGGCCTGGCCAAGGGCGGAAATCGCGGTCATGGGGGCGGAAGGTGCGGTGGCCATTATACATCACCAGGAAATTAAGGAAGCGGCTGATCCCGCCGCCAAAGAAAAAGAGAAGATAGAGGAATACCGCCAGTATTTCTATAATCCGTACATCGCGGCCAGCATGGGCTATATCAACGCCGTTATCCGACCTCGTGATACACGCCCTGAGATAATCGCTGCGTTTGAGGCACTGCGCAACAAGAAGGAGACCCGCCCGCTCAGGAAGCATGGCAACATCCCGATGTAACTCTGCCGTTTTTACTGATATCAGATTCAAGGAGCCTCCAGTTTTTTATGGGTAAAACACTGGCTGAAAAGATACTGAGTGCCAGATCAGGCAACAATGCCAGAGCTGGAGATATCGTCATTGCCCAGGTTGATTTGGTATTTGTCCAGGATACGACCGGACCGCTGACGGTAAGACAATTCCAGAAGAGCGGCCTGAAAAAGCTAGCCAAACCGGAGAGAACGGCAGTATTCATTGATCACGCCGTTCCCAGCCCGACGCATACGCTCTCAAACGACCATCTGGTGCTGCGCCGGTTTGCCGGTGAGACCGGGGCGATGCTGTCTGACGTCGGTGAGGGTGTCTGCCACCAGCTGGTGGCAGAATCTCTGGCCCGGCCCGGGGATGTTATTGTTGCCTCCGATTCCCATACGGTAACCGCGGGTGGGCTGGGTGCCTTTGCCACCGGCATGGGCTCCTCCGATGTGGCGGTGGCCATGGGCCTGGGAAAGACCTGGTTCCGCGTCCCGGAGAGCATTCGCATTACGGTCGCCGGTAAATTCCAGAAAGGAGTTTCGGCGAAAGACCTCATCCTCCACCTTATCGGGCGGCTCGGTGCCGATGGCGCTACCTACAAGGCGCTGGAATTTGGCGGTGACAGTATAAAGGAAATATCAATGTCACAGCGGTTCACTATTGCCAACATGGCAGTGGAGGCGGGCGCCAAAGCCGGTGTCTTCCCGGCCGATGAGTTGACGAGGGATTACCTGTCAGAGCAGGGGCGTGGCACAGATTACCAGCCTGTCTTTCCCGATGCCGACGCCGTATATGAACAGACGATGCAGATTGACCTTAATAATCTTGAGCCCACCGTGGCAAAACCGCACACGGTGGATAACGTGGCGCTGGCCCGTGAGCTGAAGGGGACGAAAATCCAGCAGGTCTTCATCGGTACCTGCACCAACGGGCGGCTGGACGACCTGGAAATCGCGGCGGAAATCCTAAAAGGCAAGAAGCGATATTCCGGGACCAGATTGATTGTCGCCCCCGCTTCACGACAGGTGCTCATGGCGTCGCTGGAGAAGGGCTACCTTCAGACTTTGATTGCAGCCGGGGCGACGGTTCTGCCTCCAGGTTGCGGGCCATGCCTTGGGCTGCACCAGGGAGCGCTGGGCGATGAGGAAGCCTGCCTCTCCACCTCAAATCGCAATTTCAAGGGCAGGATGGGCAATCCGAGAGGTTTTGTCTACCTCGGCAGCCCGGCCACGGCCGCGGCCACGGCGCTTGCCGGTGAAATCACCGACCCGAGGGAGGTAATGTAGGTGCTCAGAGGGAAGGCTTTCAAATTCGGCGATGGCATTTCTACCGACCATATTATCCCGGGTCGACATGCACACCTCAGGAGCAATCTCCCTGAACTGGCCAAGCACGTCCTGGAGGACGCTGACCCCACCTTCGTTTCCAGGGTTAAAGAAGGGGATTTCATCGTGGCGGGCAACAATTTTGGCCTCGGCTCCAGTCGTGAACATGCCCCGCTGGTCATCAAAATGGCGGGGGTCAGCGCCATACTGGCCAAGTCCGTAGCCCGTATCTTTTTCCGCAATGCCATCAACCTGGGGTTGCCAGTGTTGATCTGTGATACCGACGGCATCAATGATGGCGATGAACTGGAAGTTGACCTTTCCGCAGGCATAGTAAAAGATGTCACCAGTGGGCAGAAGCTCACCTTTGGTAAGATTCCGCAAGTAATGCTCCGTATCCTCGATGAGGGTGGGCTTATCCCCTATATCAAGAAGCACGGTGATTTCAAGCTGTAATAGAGGGAGATAATTGTATGGTCTATAACGTTACCCTTATTCCTGGCGATGGCATCGGCCCGGAGGTCGCCGAGGCAAGCAGGCGGGTCCTGGAAGCCACCGGCGTTGTTTTTAAGTGGGACGTTGCCGAAGCTGGCGCTGACGTTATCGATAAATATGGCACGCCGCTACCCGGTTCAGTGCTGGATTCAGTGAGGAAAAACAAGGTGGCTCTGAAAGGGCCGATAACCACGCCGGTCGGCTCGGGTTTTCGCAGTGTTAACGTTGCCCTGCGTAAAGAACTGGACCTTTACGCCTGCGTCCGCCCCTGCAAGACCTATCCCGGTGTGCCCTCACTCTATAAAAATATTGACCTGGTGGTCATCAGGGAAAACACGGAGGACCTTTACGCCGGCATTGAATTTGAACAGGGCACGCCGGAAGCGATGAAGCTGATCCA
>SOKS01000184.1 GCA_004375725.1 Dehalococcoidia bacterium
TTATAATTGAATTACCATTCCTTCATATGCCAGCGTTATCGACGTACCAAGCTCACTGGATAACTGTTTGACCTCCGCATCTATTTCCTTTTCCTGCCTCGGGTTCATATGCACCAGAACCACCTGTGGCAGGTAGCCTTTCTGCTTCTGGAAAGCGAGGAGTTCCTCTTTAAGCAGGCTTGGAGTGAGATGCAACATGCGGCGGCCGAACTCTTCAAAGCGGTTCGGGGCGGTGACCTCGGTGATGAGCAGCTGCGGTGATGTAAAAGGCCATGCCCCGGCCAGTCCCGGCCCGGTATCCCCGGTGTAGAAGAGCGTTTTTCCGTCGGGGGCAGTGACCTGGTAGCCCACGGTGGGTGCCGAATGGCTTACCGGAACGGGCAGAATCTTATAGCCGGCAACAGTAAAAGCCCGGTTTGGCTCGATAACGGTGAATTGAATTCTCGGACTTTCCGGCGGCTTTTCCAGGAAGTTGACATAGATGATGCCGTTGAGCCAGTGTGACGCCAGGGCGTCTCTGACCGCCTGTGTGGCATAAACCGAGACGCTGGTCTCGTAGAAGAGCGCATTCATGCCCAGCGCCGGGATATCCCTGATATGGTCATAGTGATAGTGGGTGAGCAGGACTGCCTTGAGGTCGAGCTGGGATTCAATCGGCAGGCTGGAGGTGAGCCCGCCGGCGTCAAGCGCCAGGATGTCATCAACCAATATGCTGACCAGCCTGGTGGTGGCCGATTCGCAGTTGTGCGCCCCCAGAAACTGAACCTTCACCTTTCTTTTTCTCTCCTGTCTGCTTAATATCTAGTTTGAAATAACGAAAGGGTTGAATCTGGTGTCGTAATCATAGGTATCAATGGCTTCCCTCTTCTTCATCGAATTGACGATGACATAGGTGAGTGGGGTGGCCAGAGCTTCAATGAGTGTTTTAGCCAGCCAGTGGTAAAGAATCATGATGGGCATAAAGGACGGCGTGCCGATGAAGGCCACGGTGATAAAGATTGAGGTGTCCAGCCCCTGACCCACGATGGTCGAGCCAATGGTGCGACTCCACAGCCAGCGTCCCCGCGTCATAATCTTCATCCTGGCCAGGATGAAGGAGTTGGCAAACTCGCCGACCAGATAGCCGAGGAATGAGGCCGCCAGTAACCTCGGCGCATAGCCCAGAATGCGCTGGTAGGCCTCCTGTCCTTCCCAGAAGGGTGCGGCGGGGAGCATCTGTCCCAACCAGACAAAGAAGACAAAGACCAGGTTGCAGAGAAACCCGAGCCAGATTACACGGCGTGCCAGTCGGTAGCCGTAGACCTCGGTGAGGACATCGCCGATGATGTAACTCAAAGGGAAAATAAAAATGGCCGCTGGCAGGAAGAACGGGCCAAGGCTGATGATCTTGACGGCGATGACATTGGCGGTGATGAGGCAGGTGATAAAGAGCGCAATAAATATCACCAGTCGGTGCGAGACATTCATATCAGATCCAGCGTTGTCGGCGGAAGAAGTAGAGCATGCCGCCAATGATGGCGAGGCAGATGAGAAATACAAAGAGCGCCGAGTAAGGGGAATCGCTAAAAGGCCCCAGAGGGATGTTCATGCCGAAGATGCTTGCCACCACCGTGATTGGCAGTAGAATGGTGGCAATGACGGTCAGCATGCGCATGACCTCATTGGTGCGGTTGGTGGCCAGCGAATCATGGGTATCATTGAGACCTTCAATGACCTCCTTGTATTCATCCAGGCCGTCCCATATCTTATCCACGTGGTCAACCGTGTCGCCAAAGTAAACGGCCAAGTCCATCTTGGTGAACCGCCGAGTCTTCGGTTCCAGCGTGGCGATGACCGCTCTCATCGGCCAGATGATGCGGCGAAAAGAGATAACGTCGCGTCGAAGAATGGAGATATCTTCAATAGCCCGCGGTATTCGTTTGCTGGCGAAGATATTATCCTCGGTCTCTTCAATATTAGCGCTTATCCGGTTCAGAATCGGTATGCAGTAGTCAACAAGTCGGTCAATGATGCGGTAGAGCAGGTACCCGGACCCCTGGCTGAAGTTCTCCTGTCGTGCTTCTTCCTCAAGCTGACACTCCCGGAAAAGTTTGACCAGCGGCTTGAGCTCACCTTTATGCAGCGTTATGAGGTAATCGGCGCCAATAAACACGGACACCTGACTGGGCGTGGTCGTTCGTGCCTCTTTGTTGAATACCGGAAAGTGCAGGACCAGAAACAGGTAATCCCGGTATTCGTCGATTTTGGGTCGCTGAATCCGGCTGAGACAGTCATCAAGGTCAAGGGGGTGAAAGGGGTAGTTATTTGCCAGATACTCGGTCTCCCGCTCGGTCGGCTTTTCAATATTTATCCAGGTCATGCCGTTCCAGTCGACCGATTCCATATTCAGCTGTTTGCCCTTTTCTTTGAGGTCGGTTTCCCGGATAGCCATGGCAACACCTTCTCCCGTGTTTTCAGGGGCACAAACGCGCCTGCTCTATTCTACCATAATTTTTTAGAAGGTGAACAGATTGGCGCCGCCGCTTACTTCGATTGTCTCCCCGGTGATGAACCTTGACTCTTCCGAAGCCAGAAAGGCAAGAATGTTGCTGACCTCCTGCGGGTCACCCATCCGGCGCATAGGCATGCGCTTGATAATGCGCTCCTTGAACTCCGGAGCAACTTCAAGGAAGCCACCGGCGTCAAAAATACCGAGCACCAGCGCGTTGCAGGTAATGCCCTTTCGGGCGCCTTCCAGTGCCGTTGTCCTGGCCAGGCCGATGAGGCCGGCTTTGGTGGTGGCATAGCTGCACTGCCCCAGGCCTCCCTGGGTACCGGTGATGGAAGAGATATTGATGATGCGGCCCCAGCCGCGCTCGACCATGCCGGGCATGCAGCATTTGATGGTGTTGAAAGCGCCGGTCAGGTTAACTGCCAGGTCACGGTCCCAGTCCTTTTTCTCCGTATTGATGATGGTAGCCGCCCGCACTATGCCAGAGGCAGCATTATTGACCAGGATTTCGACGGGACCGAGTGTCTCTTCTATCTGCTTTATTCCCGCTTGCACATCATCCAGTTCCGCCACGTCCATCTTAACGGCCACGGCGTTTCTCCCCAGGTTCTGAATTTGTTTGGCCACTGCCTCGGCCTTATCCATGTGAGTATACCCGGCGACGGCTACGTGGCAGCCGGCTCTGGCCAGGGTCAAACAGTGCACGCTGCCCAGTCCACCGGAGCCGCCGGTGACCAGGGCTACTTTACCATCAATGGTCATATGTCTTTTTCTTCCTTTCTAGATCCAATCATCGGAAAGTCTATTTATAATCGTAAAAGCCCTTGCCTGTCTTGCGCCCTAGCCACCCTGCGGTGACCATCTTCTCCAGCAGGATTGGGGGAGCAAACTGGGGGTCCTTGAATTCATCGTACATGGCGTTGCCAATATAGTAAAACGTATCCAGCCCGACCAGATCCGCTACGGCCAGCGGCCCTATGGGATGATTTAAACCAAGCATCATGCCGTTATCAATGTCTTCTTTGGTGGCCATTCGTGATTCCAGCATCCTTATAGCGCTAAACACCTGTGGTACCATAAGGCGGTTGACGATAAAGCCGGGTGAGTCCGGAGCGGTAATAACGGTCTTGCCCAGCGACTGTCCGAAGTTTCGGATGATTTCTAAAGTCTCCTCACTGGTGGCAACCGTCCTGCCCACCTCCAACAGTTTCATTAAAGGTGGCGGGTTGAAGAAGTGCATTCCAAGCACTTTGTCTGGCCGCCTGGTGGTCATAGCCATTTCAATGATGGAAAGGCTCGAGGTGTTGGTGGCCAGGATGGCATGTTTGGGGCAGACGGAATCCAGTTCGGCAAAGGTTTTCTTTTTAAGTTCCAGGTTTTCCACCGCCGCCTCGATGACGAGGTCGCAGTTACCGAAGTCTTTCATACTGGTGGTGCCTTTAATCCGGGAGATGGTGGCCTCTTTGTCCTGCGGCGTGATTCTCTCCTTCTCCACTGCTTTGGACAGTGACGAATTGATTGCAGCCAGTCCCTTGTTTAAAAGTGCCTCGTTTATCTCTGCAACAATTACCTGGTAGCCGGCCTGGGCGCTCACCTGAGCGATGCCGCCGCCCATTTGCCCGCAGCCAACGACGCCAACCAGCTTAATTTCCATAGCGCTCGTCTCCTCCAGCATTATCTGGCTTTGAAGTCAGGCTTTCTTTTTTCCACGAAGGCGGTCGTCCCTTCGGCGAAGTCTTCCGTGCTCATCACGTAAGCTTCCAGCGCGTTTTCCAGTCGCAGGCCATCTTCCAGCGTGAGGCTGCTGCCCCGTATCATCGCCTCTTTGGCGGCCCTGACTGCCAGGGGCCCGGCCTGGCAGATTGTCTCCGCCCATTCGCGGGCGGTGGACATTACCGCTTCCGGCGGGACCACCGTATTGACCAGACCGATACGGTATGCCTCCTGGGCGTCAATCGGTTTCCCCATGAGCAGCAGTTCGGCGGCCTTGCAGGACGGGATCATTCTGGGCAGTCTCTGGGTGGCTCCCCAGCCTGGAATCAGCCCCAGATTTACCTCTGGTGCGCCAAAACGGGCTTTTTCCGAGGCGATTCGCAAGTCGCAGGCCAGCGCAATTTCCAGGCCACCCCCCATTGCTATACCATTGATGGCGGCAATGAGCGGTTTCCACAGGTCAAGCCCGCGCATGGGAGTATCCGGCATTGCCCAGGGATGCTGCGGTAGGTTTTCCTTCAGGAAGGGCAGCATGTCTTTGATATCGGCGCCAGCGCAGAATGCCCGGTCTCCGGCGCCGGTGATTATGCCCACCCATAATCCATCATCATCGCGGAAGTCGGCCATCGCCTCGCTCAGTTCTCTGGCCGTCTGCACATTGATCGAGTTCAGCGCCTCCGGGCGGTTGATGGTGAAGATAGCAACTTTGCCTTCCTTCTGATAGTCAATAGTCACCTCAGACCTCCTTGCCGTTATTCGCTGTCAATTTATAATGCGGATACTTATGGCGAATTAATAACTGAACCTGACTCTCTCTTACCTCAGGCTGGCGTTTTTCAGCCTGGAGGCGGGTTTTACCTCAGAGGGTGGTAGTTCGTGCCGATTTTAACAGAAGCGTGGCGCATCGTCAAGGCTGC
>SOKS01000062.1 GCA_004375725.1 Dehalococcoidia bacterium
GGCAATTTCCAGGTCAGCATCAGGCGAAAAGCCACCATTATTGATGAAGAGAAGTGCAACTACTGTGGGCTCTGTCTGGGAAGCTGTCCCGTCACCGTTCCTTCCGAGTTTGACCGTGGTCTCTCGCAGCGTGGCGCCGTCTACGTTCCTTTCCCGGAGGCACTTCCGCCGCGACCGGTGATAGACCGGGAGACCTGTTTGCATTTCGACGGTGGCGAATGCCGCGCCTGTAAAGAGGCCTGCCCCAATGAGGCTATCGATTTCCAGCAGAGGGATAAAGTAATCGAGGAAAAGGTTGGCGCCATCATTGTGGCTACGGGGTATGAGCTTTTCCCGTGCAGTGGCCTTGCGGAGTATGCCTCAGACCCGGACATAATCGATGGGCTGCAGTTCGAAAGGCTGCTTTCACCTTCGGGGCCAACTTCGGGAGAGGTCAGGAGACCGTCTGACGGGAAGAAACCCGAGCAGGTGGTCTTCGTTCAGTGCGCCGGGTCGCGCGACCCGGAACACGGGGTGTCTTATTGCTCCCGGGTATGCTGCATGTACGCGGCGAAACAGGCGCTGCTTTACAAACAGGCCGTTCCAGATGGCCAGGCATATATTTTTTATATGGACATTCGCTCCGATGCCAAAGGCTACGAGGAATATATCCAGAAAGTGGTGGATGAGAAAAGAGTGCTTTATCTGAGGGGTAAAGTTTCCAAGATATTCCGGGATGGAGACAAACTTAAAGTCTGGGGCGCGGATACCCTGACCGGGAAGAGCATTGAAATCGCCGCCGACCTGGTGGTTCTGGCCACGGCCATGGTACCCAGCCCGGGAGTGAAGGAGCTGGCAAGGAAGCTCAATATCATCGCCGACCAGTATGGCTTCATCACCGAAGCTCACATCAAGCTCAGGCCGGTGGAGACGCTGACCTCCGGTATCTACCTGGCGGGGACGGCACAGTGGCCGAGGGACCTGCCCGATACCGTCGCCTCGGCGAGCGGTGCGGCGAGTAAAATCCTCTCCCTCTTTTCCCGTAAAGAACTGCTCCACGAGCCGGAGGTGGCCTTCGCGGACGAAGAAATATGCCGCGGCTGTGGCCAGTGTGTTCCTATATGCGCTTTTCAGGCAATTGAGCTTGATCCGGTGAAAAAGGTGGCCAGGGTCAATGAAGCGATATGTGTTGGCTGCGGTGCCTGTGCGGCCACCTGCCCTTCCAAGGCGATGCAGCATAAAAACTGGACGGCCCGGCAGTTCTTTGAGGTAATTGATATCGCTACGGCGGAATATGCGTGAATGGATAAAATGGCCAAGTCAGAAGCGGTTTTAGTAATCGGCGCCGGGGTGGCGGGAATAAAAACCTCGCTGGAGCTGGCGGAGGCGGGGCACAAGGTATATCTCTGCGAGCGGAAGCCAAGCATCGGGGGCGCACTCATCCAGATGGACAAATGGTTCCCGGATAACCACTGCAGCCTGTGCCAGATGCTCCCTACGCTCAACAGAGATAAATCTGACCAGTTCTGCCTGCGGCGCGGAGTGAATCACCCGAACATCGAATTGCTATACAATACGGAGGTCACTGAACTGCAGGGTAAGGCAGGTGATTTCAAGATAACGTTAGATACCAGGAGTACCGGCGTTGATTCTCAGTTGTGCATTGGCTGCGGGCTCTGCGCCGAGGTCTGTCCAATAGAGATGGAGAGTCAGTTTGATGAAGGGCTGGGCCGCCGGAAGGCCATTGATTTGTCAAATCCATACGCCACTCCTCACTTGTACGCCATAGACTGGGAGAAGTGCACCCGGTGTGGAGAGTGCGTGAGTAAATGCCCGACCGGGGCTATACAGCTCGAACAGAAAGAAAGTATCCGGCAGCTTCAGGCGGGCGCCATTATTCTATCGACCGGCTTCGAGGAGTTTGACCCGCGTCTGGCCACGCAGTACGGCTACCGGCGCTATCCCAACGTAATAACCAGCATTGAACTGGAACGAATACTCAGTCCCGGTGGGCCTTCTTATGGCGAGCTGATTCGCCCCTCGGACAGCAGAACACCGGCGTCAATCGCCTTCCTGCAGTGCATCGGCTCGCGGGACAGCCGGAGGGATTACTGCTCCTCGGCATGCTGCATGTTTGCCGTCAAGGAAGCCACGCTCATCAAACAGAAGTGGCCGCAGGCGGATGTCCATATCTTCTTCATGGATATGAGGGCATTTGGCAAGGGGTACCATCGGTACTATGAGCATGCCAGAGACGCGCTCGGTGTGCAATTCACCCGTTGCCGCGTCCCGGTGGTGAAAGAAGACCCCCGTAACCATGACCTCATGCTCACTGTGGCCTCGGAAGATGACCGGCCGGTCAAACGTCAGTTTGAAATGGTCGTGCTATCGGTGGGCCAGACACCGGCACCGGAATTCAATGAGCTTTGTCAGGTCCTGGGCGTGGAAACGAACCGGTGGGGGTTCTGCCAGACGCGATCGCTCTCGTTAGTTGAAACCTCGCGGGAAGGGATATACATATGTGGCAGCGCGGGCGGTCCCAAGGACATCGCTGATACCATGGTCGAAGCGGGTGCCGCCGCCTGTGGGGCATCGAAATGGCTCGGCTCACCTGCTATCCGTCCGACTGATAAAGAACCGATGGAAAAACCAGCCGAGGAGCCAGCGCCGAAGACTGCCGTTTTTTTGTGTGGCTGTGGTGGTGAGATTGCCTCGACGCTCGACCTTGAGTCGGTGGCCGAACACCTGGGAAAACTGCCCGGTGTCGTTCACGTTGAGACGGTACCCTATCTCTGCCGCAGTGAGGCTTTCGAGGCGGTGAGAAAAAGGGTAAAGGAGCATAAGGGCAATCGTCTGGTGCTAGGCGCGTGCACACATATCAGCGGGCAAATGCTCGATGAATTAACCACCAGAGTCGGACTTGACCCGGCCCTGGTCCGGGTGGTGAATCTCAGGGAAGAGGTTATCTGGGTGCATCGTGATCAGCTAGAGAAGGCGCTGGCCAAGGCAAAAAGTATGCTGGCCATGGCCATTGAAGACATCAGGCAGCAGGATTGCCTGCCCACGTCACCGATGACGGTGACACCCAATGCTCTCGTAATCGGCGGTGGCGTGGCCGGTATGACGGCGGCGCTGTCCATCGCCCGGCATGAAATCGAAGTCTGCCTTGTTGAAAAATCATCGGAACTTGGCGGCAACCTGAAAGACGTATACTCTACCCTGGAAAGCGGCGACACCAGGGCGTCGCTCAGGGACGCCATAGAGCAGGTGCAAAAAAACCCCCGTATTCACCGGCATATGGACTCGGAGGTGGTGGCGGCGAACGGCTATGCCGGCAATTTCAGGGTCAGTATCAAGGGGAAAGACGAATCTATCAACACGGTGGAGGCTGGTGCCATAATTGTCGCCACCGGTGGCAACGAGCACCGACCCACCGAGTACCTGTACGGACAGAACCAGCAGGTTATCACGCAACTGGAACTGGAAAAGCGACTGTTTGCCGGCGAGCTTGACTCCGGCGGGTTGAGGTCGGTGGTTATGATACAATGTGTCGGCTCCAGGGAAAAAGACCGACCCTACTGCAGTCGCATCTGCTGCTCGCAGGCATTGCAGAATGCGTTAAAATTGAAGGAACTAAATCCCGGCATTGAGGTGAACGTTCTCTACCGGGACATGATGAGCTACGGTTTTAAAGAGGCGCATTATACCCGGGCGCGGGAAAAGGGCGTACGCTTTATCCGCTACGAGCCTGACCGCAAGCCGGAGGTAAGACAGGACGGAGAACGGCTAACTGTAGAAATGATTGAGCCAGCGCTGGGTGGAACGCTGAGGCTCGAACCCGACCTTTTAATCCTGAGCGCGGGCGTCATCCCCGGCGATAACCGGACGCTGGCTGATATTTTAGCCGTGACACTGGACGAAGACGGGTTTTTCCAGGAGGCGGAGGAGAAATTCCGCCCGGTGGATTTTGTAAAAGACGGCATCTACGTCTGCGGGCTGGCCCACTCCCCGCGCGGGATTGAGGAGACGATAGCCCAGGCCCAGGCGGCTGCCCGGAGGGCGGTATCGCTGCTGACCTCGAAACAGCTTGCCGCGGGCAGGGTTATCTCCGAGACGGTCCAGCGGCAGTGCCGCAAATGTGAGATGTGCATCAGCGTCTGCCCCTATGGCGCCCGGGCTAAGGATGATGAAACCGATGAAATCGTGGTGCGGGAGGCACTCTGCCAGGGCTGCGGGGCCTGTGTGGTAGCCTGCCCCAGCGGTGCCGCAAAAATAAGGGGATTCAGGGACAGGCAGGTATTTGCGCTGATAGATGCCGCGTTCTAGCCAAAAGGAGGTAAAAAGTGGCCGAGGAAAAAGAGTTTGAACCGATAATCGTTGGCTTCTTCTGCAACTGGTGTACGGCTACCGCCGCCGACCTCGCCGGCACGCTCAGGATGCAGTACCCGGCCAATATCCGCCCCATAAGGACCATGTGCAGCGGGTCGGTTGACCCGGTCTACGTCTTGCGAGCATTGCTCGGCGGTGCTGACGGTGTTATCGTGGGGGGATGCACTCCCGGCGATTGCCACTACGTGTCTGGAAATTACAAGGCGAGACGGAGAATGTCCATACTGAAGACCGTGCTGAATACTCTCGGCCTTGAAGACGACAGGGTCTGGATAAAATGGATCAGCGCCGCGGAAGGCGCCAAGTTTGCCCGGATCATGAATGAAGTTACCGAATCAGTTAAAAAGCTGGGGCCAAACCCAATAGGCAAAGACTGGTCTATTTAAGGAACTGAGATGGAGCGATACGCGATTTTACCTATCGGAAAGCAAGGAGTACTGGGGACGGTTCGCCAGTTCCTGGCCAGTCTCCTGGAGAAGAAGCTGGTCGATGCGCTGCTGGTACCGCTGGAGCTGCCCACCAGGGATAACGTGGTGCCGACCATTGTGAGCAACCCGGAGCAAGTTCAAGCGGCCAATCCGCTGGCCCCGGTGATGCCGGTGAACGCCGCCCGCCTCGTTTCCAGAATCACCATGGTGTCACCCAGCCCGGACCGGCTGGGCGTCGTGTTGCGTCCCTGCGAACTCAGGGCGCTTGTCGAGCTGGTGAAGCTCAAGCAGGCCTCGCTGGAAAAACTGCTCCTGATTGGCATTGACTGCCACGGTACCTACCCGGTTGACGACTATGGAAAATTCGTCAAGGAAAGCTCATCACCGACCGAGGATTTTTTGAACCGAGTCCGAGAAGGAAAAGATGACCCTCTTCTCCGCAAAGCCTGCCAGACCTGTGAATACCCGGTTCCTATGGGCGCTGACCTCACTATTGGCCTGTTTGGGGCCAACCTTGAGAAAGGTATTGTACTGGTGGCCGGAACGCCAGAAGGGGAGAAAGTGATTCAGGAGCTGGGCCTTGAGGCTATAGAAACCGAAGAGAGGCAGCCAGCCATAGCAAAGCTCATTGAGGAAAGAGCCGGGAAGAGAGAGGAACTGCTGAAACAAACCCAGGAAGAAATCAGAGGGCTGGACAAACTGATGGCCGCTCTGGCCACCTGCATCAACTGCCATAACTGCAAGACGGTATGCCCGCTCTGCTACTGCAAGGAATGTTTCTTTGACTCTCCGGTCTTTGAATTTGAGGCCGAAAAGTATCTGGGCTGGGCGAAGCGAAAGGGTGCCCTCCGCATGCCCAACGATACGCTTCTCTTCCATCTGACCCGACTCAACCACATGGTGATTTCCTGTGTCGGCTGTGGACTGTGCACGGAAGCCTGCCCGAACGATATTCCCGTGTCCGATATCTTCCGTCTGGTGGGACATCAGGTGCAGAAGACGTTCGATTACGTGCCGGGAAGAAACCTCGATGAAGAATTACCCTTGACCACGTTCAAGGAGGAAGAACTGCCCGAAATAGGGATGTAACGGTATGCAATACATTAGTAAGGAAGGCGCATTGACAATTGATGCGCGTTTTGGCGCGCAGGTGAAGGAAGAAAGCGGCGCTGAAATTGACCGGTGTTACCAGTGTCTCACCTGCAGCCTGGGCTGTCCGTCAGCCTTTGCCATGGACTATCTTCCCCACCAGATTGTCCGCATGGTGCAGCTGGGCCTCAGAGAGCAGGTATTGACCAGTTCCGCCATCTGGGTCTGTGCCGACTGCCAGGCCTGCGCCACCCGGTGTCCCAATGAGGTTGACCTGGTGAAAATAATGGATGTCCTGCGTGAAATTTCACTGCGCAATGAGATGGTAAAAGAGCGCGCTGTGGCCGATTTTCACCGCATTTTTCTGGGAAACATCAGACAGTGGGGAAGGCAGCACGAGCTATCGTTGATTCTCAGGCTCAAACTTAAGACGAGGGACCTGTTCAGTGATTTGCGGCCGGGGGTAAAAATGCTGATGAAGGGTAAATTGAAGCTGCTCCCGGCGCGCTTCAAGGCAATAAAGAGCGTGAGAGACATTTTCCAGAGAGCGGAAAGATGAGCCAGCCGACGGCAGGTTTGAGGTATGCCTATTATCCCGGCTGCTCCCTTGAGGCGATGGCCCGGGAGTATGACCAGTCGGTGCGCGCGGTCTGCGCCCGTCTCGGGATTGAGCTGTCCGAGCTTCCCGACTGGAGCTGCTGCGGGGCGTCATCCGGGCACAGCACCAGTCGATGGTTGGCCTGTACCCTCGCCGGAAGGAACCTGGTGCTGGCCGAAGGGATGAAGCTGGACATTGCGGTTGCCTGTCCGGCCTGTTATGTCAGACTGAGAAACGCACATCATGAGATGCAGCGCGATAACAGGCTGAGGGAGGAACTCAGCAGCGTGATGGCGGTTCCCTATCGGGCCGAATATAGCACCCGACATCTCCTGGACATAATCTGCCATGACGTCGGTCTGGAGAACTTGAAAAATAAAGTGGTGAAACCGTTGCAGGGCTTGAAGCTGGCTGCCTATTACGGATGCTACCTGGTTCGGCCTCCCGAGCTGGTTGCCTTCGATGACCCGGAAAACCCGCAATGCCTGGATACCCTGCTCGATACCCTGGGCGCCGAGGTCAGGGACTGGTCCGGCAAGGTGGACTGCTGTGGCGGCAGCCTGTCATTGAGCAAACGGGAAATCGCCAGCCATCTGGTGGCAGAGCTTGTCGAGATGGCAGGGCGGGCCGGCGCCGAGGCCATGGTTACCGCCTGCCCATTGTGCCACGCAAACCTGGAAATGCGGCAGACCGGCGCGGATGGAGATAAACTACCCGTCTTCTATTTTACCGAACTTATCGGGCTGGCTCTGGGAATAGCTGAAGCCAGGGCCTGGTTGGGTAAGCATTTGATTTCACCTTCTGGCCTGTTGGCCTCTCATGGGTTATAATCGAACGGAGGTTACCATGGCGGATAGAGAGCGTAAAGTGACCGACAAGGAAAAGACTGCTGGAACAGGGAAGGTAAAACTCATCCCGGTTTATGTGATGGGCAAAAGGTACCTGGTGCCCGAAACGCTCACCATCATGAAGGCGCTTGAGTACGCTGGATACCGGTTTATTCGCGGCTGCGGCTGCCGGGGTGGTATTTGCGGGGCCTGCGCCACGGTCTACCGCAAGCCGGGAGACTACCACATTCGCGTTGGGCTGGCCTGCCAGACGGTGGTGGAGCCGGATATGTATCTTACGCAGATACCGTTTTACCCGGCGAATCGAGCCAGCTACGACTTTGCGCAGCTTTCTGATAGTCCCGAGGAGATATTCAAGCTGTACCCCGAGGTGTTTCGCTGTATCGCCTGTAATAGCTGCACCAAGGCCTGCCCGATGGACGTTCAGGTGATGGACGTGATATCGGCGGTGAAACAGGGCAACATTGAAAGAGCCGCCACTTTATCATTCAGCTGCATCCAGTGCGGCCTCTGCGTCAGCCGCTGCATGGGGGAACTACCTCAATATCACATTATGCAGCTGGCAAGGAGAATCTACGGGAGCCGGATTGCGCCGAGGGCAGAGCACCTGAACGAGGCGGTCGAAGCTGCCAAAGGTGAAAAATGCCAGCAGGCGCTGGAGAAGCTCATGAAGTCTGATATCAAGCAGCTCAGGGAAATATATCAGTCCCGGGAAATCGAGCCGGAAATGGCTGGCGAGGACTGGACGCCGGCAAAGCGTGATGATCTCTAGGAGGAAGGAATGCCCTATACCGAGGAACTCAAAAACCTGATCAAAGCCGTGGAGAAGACCAGACCGCAGCGGCTGGCGCGGAAAAAGCAGGGAGAGGAATTCCCCCGGATGTCGCTGGATGAGGTCGAGGCGATACTGAAGAAGTACCATCCCGATTACAAAGAAGAGGGGCGGCGGGAGTTGAAGGTGGGGCCGAGCAAGGGCTACCAAATCGCCCAGGAGTTTGCCGACCTGCTGGAGGCATGGAGCCGGATAAATCCGGACAAAATCGACCTCTCCCGCGTGGATATTGAGACTGACGTGCTGATAATAGGTGGCGGTGGTGCCGGAACCGCAGCGGCCCTGCTTGCCGAGCAGAACGGTGCCAGGGTTATAGTGGCCACCAAGCTGCGCCATGGTGATGCCAACACCATGATGGCTGAGGGTGGCATTCAGGCGGCCACCAAGATAGAGAAAGACTCGGCCTGCCTGCATTACCTCGACACGCTGGGTGGCGGCCACTTTAAAAATGAGCCGGAACTGGTTCACACCCTGGTTACCCAGGCACCAGAAATACTCAGGTGGCTGGAAGGCCTGGGGGTAATGTTCGACAAATTTCCCGATGGGAGGCTGCATACCCTGCTCGGTGGGGGGACCAGTCGAAAGCGGATGCATTCCTGTGGCGATATCACCGGCATCGAGATAATGCGCGACATTCGTGATGAAGCCCGCAACCGGGAGAATATCACCGTCCTGGAATTTGCGCCCGCCATCGAGCTCGTTTTGAATGAACACGGCCACTGCGCCGGCGCCATACTTTACAATCTGGAAACCGAGGAGTATAGCGTGGTCAAGGCCAGGGCGACCATTCTTGCCACTGGTGGCTGCGGCCGGCTGCATATTCAGGGATTCATGACCACCAATCACTACGGGGCCACGGCTGACGGCATAGTCCTGGGTTACCGGGCTGGCCTGAAACTCAAATTATTGCATACCGTCCAGTACCATCCCACCGGTGTTGTCTACCCGGAGCAACTGGAAGGCATTCTCGTCACGGAAAAATTCCGCGGGGCGGGAGCCAATCTCGTCAACATTGGCGGGGAGCAGTTTGTCAACGAGCGCGAGCCCAGGGACGTGGAATCCGCCGCTATTATCCGGGAGTGTCTGGAAAGGGGAAAGGGCGTTCCCACGCCCACTGAAAAACTGGGCGTATGGCTTGATTCGCCCATGATCGATACACTGATGGGCGAGGGCGCGGTGGAGCGAGAGTTTCCGGGCAAATTCATCGTGTACCAGCGGTTCGGCATTGATATTTCCAAAGAACCGATGCTGATTTACCCAACGCTCCACTATCAGAATGGCGGACTGGAATACAATGCCCGAGGGGAAACGTCCGTGCCCGGGCTTTTCATTGCCGGTGAGGTCAGCGGTGGCGTACATGGCGAAAACCGCCTGATAGGCAATTCCCTGCTCGATGTCCTCGTCTTCGGACGGGTTGCCGGGGAGAGCGCGGCGGACTATGCCAAGGATAAAGCCAGAGATGGCGGACTGTCACTGCAACATGTTGAGGATTATCATAGGGAATTGGAAAAATCGGGTATTGTAACCGACCGGGTGACCCCGATACTCCTGCCTGACTACGCCAATCCCGAAGTCCGGGAAAGGCAGCTCACCGCCCGCCATGCAGAGAAATAAGCGCGGCGGCTCAGGCTACGGCAACGTTATCCGGCAGAGGTTCGTATTCCACGATCTTGTCCAGACTGGTTCCCATTGAAGCATCGGCCTCGCGGTCAACAACTACCTCAATGACTGCCGGCCAGTTCGCCTCCAGAGCCCTCTGCAGCGCCGGTTTGATTTCCTCCGGCTGCTCCACCCTTTGTCCGTAAGCTCCATAGGCCTCGGCAAATTTAACGAAATCGACGAGCGCATGGCCAATATTTGAGATCGCCAGAGACCTGAGACAGAAAAGTCGTGGCAGTTACGCCACGACCTGGATTCGAGTCTTTACTCGGACTGTAATATGAGGTTTTGTCACACTATGCATTACAGTGGCGACCCCGGCCGGATTCGAACCGGCGATCTCCACCGTGACAGGGTGGCATGTTAGACCGCTACACCACGGGGCCATTTAATATTGGTGAGGATGATACTGATTTCTAATTCCCTGTACTTAACCAGAGTGTAACAAAGGTGGTATACTGTGTCAAGTTCACAATCTGGGCTAAAATAGGTGGCAGAGAGCCTGATAAATGCCTGATTTGGTAAAGCATTGTCGGCGTCTGCCGTTTGTGGTATAATGGTCGAGAAAATTCTATAGGTTAGAAAATGGCGAAAAGCAAGATTAAAAAAGAGGAAGTAGCCGCAGAAGAGAAACAGTTACGGGACTACGAACTGGTATTGGTAGTCAGTCCTGAAGTTGGTGAGGACGCTCTCGAGGCTACGCTCAACAATGTGAACCAGTTCATTACCGGTAAAGGTGGCGTCATAGCTGAGGAAAAACGGTGGGGTAAGCGAAAGCTGGCCTATCCAATCAGACGTCATCTGGAAGGCAATTATGTGCTAACGCAATGCAAGATGAGGCCCACCTGGGCTAAGGAGTTGGACGCAAACCTTAATATATCGGAGGAAATTCTACGGCACCTTTTGTTAAAGGTCGGTAGTTAAACTGGTAGGTTGCCCTGGTATCTCTGCAGAGGAGCAGGGGTAAAAGGAGTTTTGGAGCCATGCCAAGCCTGAATAAAGTGATTATAATCGGGAATATCGGTGGGGAACCGGAAATGCGGTTTACACCAAACGGAAAGCCCGTAACCTCGTTTAGTGTAGCCACCAACTGGGTATCGACGACTCCGGATGGAGAGCGCAGGCAGGAAACGGAGTGGTTCAACCTGGTTACCTGGAATAAGCTTGCCGAGCAGTGCAACCAGTTTCTGGCTAAAGGTAAACTGGTTTACGCGGAAGGCAGGCTGCGCACTCGTACCTGGGAAGGACAGGACGGGCAACAGCATTCAAGGGCAGAGGTAATTGCCAATAAAGTGGTATTCCTTGACCGTAGAGGAACATCGCCACTTCCTGAGGAAAGGCTGGAGGATGGTGCCGGTACCGTTGGCAAGGCCGAGGAAAGTGATACCGCGGAACTGGAACCTGACGATATCACATTTTAGATAAATGCAGTGGAAAGGGTTGTGAATGGCAGTAGCGAAGGAAGCCCCCAGAGGTAGGAAGTGGTCCAAACCCAGATATGTGCCCAGGCGCAAGGTATGTTCGTTCTGTGTGGACAAGTCGCAGGTCATAGATTACAAGAATCCGGAAAAATTACTTCACTTCATTACCGATAGGGGCAAGATTGCGCCGCGTCGTAAAACTGGTACCTGTGCCAGACATCAGCGCATTCTGGCGAGGGAGATAAAAAGAGCTCGTCATCTGGCACTTATGCCGTATGCGCCGGTTCATATTCATGAATCGGAAATGGCCCGTTGATCGGTGGCGACGATAGACTGCGATATTTCCCTTTACCTTCCTTGAGCAAAAAGAGAAAATAGTTTATTTATTACGGTGAGTTGAAGTGCCGAAAAGAACATATCAACCAAAGAGAATTCCGAGAAAGCGAGAGCACGGCTTCCGAGCGCGGATGAGCACGCGAGGCGGACGCGCTGTCTTAAAAGCAAGACGATTGAAGAATCGCAAGAGATTAACCGTCGTGTAATGCCTGGCCAGCCAGTGATACAAGGGGGCGTGTGAAGTGAGGGGTGAGCAGTATCTAACGAAACCAGCGCAGTATGCGCTGGTCTACAATAAAGGTAGTTCGTGGGCGAATAATTTGTTGGTGATGAAGGCACTATCTAACGGACTGGCATTGTCCAGATATGGTTTTTCGGTTGGCCGCCGGGTAGGCAACGCGGTGGTGAGAAATCAGGTGAAACGTTTACTCCGTGAAATTATGCGTTCGACCTCTTTGCAACCGGGATGGGATATTATCTTCATTGCCCGGTCATACGCGGCTGGTGTTAATTATGCTGAACTCGAGGCAGCAGTTAAGGCTTTGCTATCTCGAGCCGGCTTACTAGTTGAAAACTATGAAAAAGTTAGCATTAGGTATAATTAGGCTTTATCAGATGACCCTGTCCCAGGTCACGTTGCATTCCTGTCGGTTTGCCCCCACCTGTTCTCACTATACGCATGAGGCTATTACCCGGCACGGTATGATGAAGGGGGTCTGGCTGGGGGCAAGGCGTCTCTGCCGGTGTCATCCTTTCCATGAAGGGGGATATGACCCGGTGCCCTGAATGCGGGGGAGCTTTTATTCTTTGCTATATCCAGGAAACGAAGGAGTATTAAATATTTGTTAAAAAAGCGAACGATGGGTAAGGTGCTGCTTCTGGCAGTATTGCTACTGGTAATTGCCGGTGGGCTGGCTATACCTTCGTGCAGTCCGGCTAAAGGTATACCGAGAGGGTGGTCGGGAGTTTCCGTTAGCGATGATGCCCTCTTTCTGGGTTCAATGGAGGGCAAACTGGTCGCCGTCGATAAATCCACCCAGCAGCGCCTCTGGCCGGATGTCCCGTTTAAGAAGAAGCAGTCAGGTGGCTTTGGCTGCACGCAGGGAACCGACGCGGTCGCCATTTATGGAACACCAGCGGTGACGTCCGAACTGGTGTACATTACCGGCTATAATGGCAAAATGTATGCGGTGAATGCGGAAACCGGTGCCTTGCGCTGGGTGTATCCACGAGAAGATGAGCTTGAGCCGATTGTTGGCGGGCCCGTGGTGGCCGGGGATAAAGTCTATTTCGGCAGTTCTGATGGCAGGCTCTACGCCCTTGATGCCGCTACGGGAGACGAGGTCTGGATATTTGAATCCGAAGGGAAGATCTGGGGAACGCCTGCCGTAAACGGCGAGACCCTGTATATAGGCTCCTTTGATCAGAAACTGTATGCGCTGAATGTGACCGACGGCAGCCCGAAGTGGCAGTTTGAAACGGAGGGGGCGATTGTCGCCACGCCGCTGGTATACGATGATACGGTTTACGTTGGCTCTTTTGACCGGTATCTGTATGCCCTGAGTGAGGCTGACGGCAGTCTGCGCTGGAAATATCAGGGCAGTAACTGGTTCTGGTCACGTCCCCTGGCCGATGAAGGCATCATCTATGCCGGCTCGGTAGATGGAAAAGTTTATGCCTTGAAGGCTAAGAACGGAGAAATGGTCGTCGTATTTGATATGGAAAGTCCGGTTAGCTCATCTCCGATTCTGGTTGCTGGCAATGTCATTGTGGCCGTAGAGGCAGGGCAGATATACTCATTGAATATCAATCCAAGGCAGAAAAAACAGCTGGTCAATCTGGAGGACGAGATTTTTGCGTCTCTGGCGGCCAGCGATGACGTTATCTACATTCACAGCGCCGACGATGTCGTCTATGCGGTGGATGCCCGGTCCGGGGCTATACTGTGGAGTCTTGAATTGGAGAGCGAGTGAGGTAAGTTATTTTGGTTGGTGAGATCTGGGATTTAATCATACTGTCGCCGATGATAAATATCCTTATCGTCGTGTCCAGTGCCCTGTTCAATAACTTTGGCCTGTCGATAATTGTGCTGACCATTATTGTGCGAGGGATAACGACGCCGCTCACCCTCAAGCAGCTCAGGTCGACCAAGGCGTTACAGGAGCTGCAGCCCAAGATGGCCGAGCTGCATCAGAAATATGGCAAGGACAAACAGAAACTGGCACAGGAACAGATGCGGATGTATAAGGAGTCCGGCGTCAATCCCGCCGGCTGCCTGCTACCCATGCTCATCCAGCTGCCAATCTGGATATCCCTTTTCCAGTCGATTATCCGCGTTCTGGCGATTGTTCCCGAGGATTTTCTGAAGCTTTCCGGACATCTCTACTCTGCGTGGCCGCAGGTCTTTTCCCTGGTGCCGCTCAACAGCCGCTTCCTCTGGCTGGACCTGGCGGTGCCAGATAGGTTCCTGTTGCTGCCAATCTTGGTTGGCGGCACGATGTGGCTACAGCAGAAGATGGTCACCTCGAAGGCAGGGGATCCCAAACAGCAGGCGCAGAGCCAGATGATGCTGTGGATAATGCCGTTGATGTTCGCCTTCCTCACCCTGCAGTTCCCGAGTGGGCTGGCGCTCTACTGGGTGGTTTCCAATGTCATCAGCATTGGCATGCAGTACTTCATTACTGGCGGTTGGGGTGGACTGGTCGCTCAAGGGGTAGCCAAACCGATGGGGCGGGATAAAAAGTACCTGAAGCGTATTACCAGAGTGGAGCAAAAAGAGGCTGACTACACGGCGAGCGAGTCTGATATTGGAGTGGACATTGGTGCTGACATCGCCGAAGCGGATATGAAACAGACGAAAAGTATGACACCTGACAGGTATCAACCAAGCCTCAGGGCAGTGAAACGCCATTCGAAGAAAGGCAAACGCCCCAGGTAAAGGTAATTGCCTTAAAGTAGTAGCTGATGAACGAGAACAAAACTGAAATTGCTGAGGTAGCACAGACCATCCTGGAGACTCTGCTTGACCTGATGGGGGTTCCGGCCTCGGTAAACCAGGAGCATGGAGCACTGGTGGAAAGCGAGGTCGAGGTACCAAGCACCATAACCCTCAACGTGGAAGGTGATGATCCGGGTATCTTAATCGGTCGGAGGGGGCAGACCCTATCCTGCCTTCAGTATCTGGTACGGATTATTATCGGTCATCAGGAGAAGGTGTGGGTGCCCATTGTCATCGATGTTGAAGGCTACAAGCAACGTCGCTGCAACGCGCTTCAGTCTCTTGCCTGGAGGATTGCCGAGCAGGTAACGCAGAGGAAAGAACCATTTGCACTGGAGCCAATGCCCGCCTTTGACCGGCGAATCATCCACCTGACACTGGTTGGCCATCTGGACGTAACCACCGAGAGCAGTGGGGAAGGTGAAGCGCGGCGGGTGGTCGTTATACCGAAGGGACTGCCGTCAGATTGACTTGCCTTTTGGAGTGTGCTAACCTTTAGCCATAAAGGCTTTGACGGAGAAGAGTAGGGAGACTACGGTCACCCAGCGAGTCTGGTGCGGTGGAAGCAGACGTGAACGCCTTCCCGAAAATCCCTCCCGAGCCGCCAACCGAACGGTCGTCAGGTAAATATTGAAGCCCAGTAGACTTGGCCGGTTGCGTCAGCCGTTATCCGAGACGAGGGCATCAGAGGGTGCCTTTGCAGAGTGCCCCGAGCCATCGGGGAAATAGGGTGGTACCGCGGGTCGATAATTCCCGTCCCTAGAGGACGGGTTTAATATTTTAAGGGGAGTAAAAGCCATGTTCCGTCCGGTGGGCAGCCAGCTTAAGCTGCCGCAAATTGAAGAAAAGGTCCTCCAGTGGTGGCAGGAAAATAAAATCTTTGAGCGGAGTGTGGAGAACCGGAAGGGCGGCCCCCGCTTTACCCTCTACGAGGGTCCGCCAACGGCCAATGGCAGCCCCGGCATCCACCACGTTCTTTCCCGCATTTTCAAGGATATCATTCCGCGTCACCGGGCGATGAAAGGCTACTACACGCCGCGCATCGGCGGCTGGGATACGCATGGCCTTCCCGTGGAGCTGGAAGTGGAGAGGGAGCTTGGCCTTTCCAGCAAGACACAGATTGAGGAATATGGTATCGCCAAATTCAATGCTCGCTGCCGTGAGAGCGTTTTCCGTTATCTCAAGGACTGGAACGCACTGACCGAGCGCATCGCCTACTGGTGTGACCTTGAGCACCCCTACGTCACCATGGAGAACTACTACATCGAGACCGTCTGGTGGACGATAAAACAGATGTGGGACAGGGGGCTTATCTATCTGGGCTACAAGACAACAGCTCATTGCCCTCGTTGTGGCACGTCGCTCAGTTCGCATGAGGTGGCTCTTGGCTATGAAGAGGACACGGAAGACCCGTCTGTTTATGTAAAGTTTAAAATTGTACTGTCGTCCCTGACGGGCTCCGAGGTACGGGAGCGGCTGCATAAACTCTTTACCTCTTCAGGTAAACCGGCCTATTTCCTGGCCTGGACGACCACTCCCTGGACTTTACCCGGCAATACGGCTCTGGCGGTAGCCGCTGACGCCGAATACGCCGTGGTTGAATCCGATGAAGAATACCTTATTTTTGCTACCGCTTTGCTCAGCGCGATGGGGTTTGAGGCCAGCCAGGTCGTAGATGGAATAGCGGGGATTGATTTGGTAAGCGGTGATGGGAAGGAAGCAGTTGAGTATGAACCTCTATTCAATCCCCACGAATTTGGGGTTGAGCGGAGGCGTTTTCGAAGCGGTGCCGAACTTCTGCCACAGGAATCGGATGAAAAGCTGACCTACCGGGTAATCGCTACCGATTTTGTCTCCATGGAAGACGGCACCGGCATCGTGCATGTGGCACCGGCCTTTGGTGAGGTTGACTTTGAAGCGGGAAAAGAGCAAGGCCTTGACTTCGTGCAACAGGTGGATTTGCAGGGCAATATCACTGGCAATTACTCGTTTTCCGGTAAGTTTGTGAAAAAAGCTGACCCACTCATTATTGATGACCTGAAATCAAGAGGTCTGCTTTATCGCAGCGAGACCATCCGTCATACCTATCCTTTCTGCTGGCGTTGCCGTACACCCCTTCTTTACTATGTCAAAGAGAGCTGGTATATCAAAACGACGGCGGTGAAGGACAGGCTCATCTCTGGAAATAATGAGATAAACTGGTATCCCGAGCATATCAAGCACGGTCGCTTTGGCGACTGGCTGGAGAACAATGTCGACTGGGCATTCTCGCGCGAGCGTTACTGGGGCACGCCGCTGCCCATCTGGCGCTGTGAATCATGTGATTACCGGGAGTGTGTCGGCGGTGTTGATGATTTGAAGGGTAAACCCGGTTTTAGTGGTCTGAAAGAGCCGCTCGACCTGCACCGGCCTTATGTTGATGAGATGACCTATGACTGCCCACAGTGCGGTGGCGCCATGCGGCGTGTGACCGAGGTTATAGACTGCTGGTTTGACTCGGGTGCCATGCCGGTGTCTCAGGTACACTACCCGTTTGAGAATGAGACGCTGCTTGAGGACGGGCGCTTCCCCGCGGACTATATCTGCGAGGCGGTTGACCAGACACGCGGCTGGTTCTACAGTCTCCACGCCATCTCCACCCTGCTGTTCAGTCGGCCCTGCTTCCTGAACTGCATCTGCCTGGGGCATATCCTTGATGCCAAAGGCGAGAAGATGAGCAAGGCCAAGGGAAATGTCATTGAGCCGTCAGCGGTGATAGACAAGTATGGCGCTGATGCCCTCCGCTGGTATTTCTTCACCTCCTCGCCACCCGGAAATGTGCGCCGTTTCAGCACCGATATGGTGTCAGAGGTGACGCGTCGCTTTCTGCTGACCCTGTGGAATATCTATTCCTTCTTCGTCAACTATGCCAATATTGACCGATTCACGCCGGGTGGAGAGGGGATTTTATCCCATTCCGAGCTGGACCACTGGGTCATCTCCGAGCTTAACCAGCTGGTGGCTGACGTCGACAATGGGCTGGAGAACTACGACCCCAGCGGTGCGGGGAGAAAGATTGAAACCTTTGTCGCTGACCTGTCAAACTGGTACGTGCGGCGGAGTCGAAGGCGTTTCTGGAAGAGCGAGAATGACGCTGATAAACTGGCTGCCTACACGACGCTTTACCAGTGCCTGGTGACGCTGTCCAAGTTGCTGGCGCCGTTTATCCCCTTTGTTGCCGAGGAAATGTATCAGAATCTGGTATGCTCCGTGTCTCCGGACCAGCCGGAGAGCGTGCACCTGGCCGATTTCCCGGTGGCGGATAAGGACAAGATTGACCGGCATCTGGCCGATGATATCCGCCTGATTATGCGGGTCTCCAGCCTGGGCCGGGCCGCCCGCAGCGAGGCGGGAATCAAGGTGCGCCAGCCACTGTCCCGACTTTTAATCAAGGTCGCCTCCGAGCGGCATAAGCAGGCGCTCAAGCACCTCGCTCCGCAGGTACTGGAAGAGGTCAACGTGAAAGCGCTCGACGTGGTCGATGATATGCCGGTGGCCAAGCATAAAGACTGGCCCCTCGCCTCCGAAGGCGACGTGATGGTGATGCTGGATACCGATATTACCCCGGAACTGGCGGCGGAAGGTATGGCGCGTGAGATCGTGCGCCGTTTGCAGATGATGCGACGCTCCGCCGG
>SOKS01000133.1 GCA_004375725.1 Dehalococcoidia bacterium
CGGGCCGAAGCTAACGTGAACTTAGCTCGCGCCTATCTTGAGCAGGCCGTAATAGTGCGAGACGGCGCGGAAAAGGCCTGGGAGAACGCGCTTGATGTCCAGAGCAACCCGCTGGAACTGGAGACCAGAATCATCGCCGCTCAAGGAGAACTGGAAATGGCGGAACTGAATCTGCTGCGGGAAAAGGAGATTGAAAACGACCTGGGGGTGCCGTTAGCTGAGATTCGATTTGATACCGCGGAAAAGGTTCTCGAGAACCTGGAAACTTTAAAAAGCCTCGACTGGTTCAGCATATATACGATGAGGAAGGAAATTTATCCTGCGGAAGGTGAGCTGGACATGGCAGAATTGTCTTTAGCGTACCAGAAAGAGCTGAAAAAGTTATGGAGTGTACCCGCCGCGGAATTTCGCGTAGCCACGGCGCAGAAAGCGCTTCAGAACCTGCTGGCCATCAGGGACAACCCTCAGGAGCTCAATACCGCCGTGGATAATGCCCATAATGCCTATCAGGCGTCGGCGGTTGCCGCAGAGGCTGCTGAGCTACAGGTCGAGCAGGCTGAGGCTTCACTCAATGTAATCAACGTGCAGATTGACAAGCTCACCGTGGCCTCGCCCGTATCCGGTGTGGTCGCTTCCCGCCACGCGGAAGCAGGCGAAATCGCCCAGCCGGGCCTCCCGATACTGTCCGTAACCGAACTGGACGAGGTCACGCTGACCGCCTATATTCCGGAACGCGCCATTGGTCTGGTCAAGCTGGGACAGGAAGTACAGGTATCGGTTGACTCATATCCCGACGAGTACTTCTCCGGCACCATTGTCTACATATCACCGAATGCTCTATTTACCCCCAAGAATATCCAGTTGAAAGATGAGCGGGAAAAGATGGTCTTTGCCGTTAAAATCCGCCTGGCCAATCTGGAGCAGAAACTGAAACCGGGTATGCCTGCGGACGCACGAATACTGACCGGTGTTGAAGGTGAATAACCGTGAATACCCCGGCTATTGAGGCCAGCGGGCTTCAGAAGAAATACGACAACGTTCTCGCCGTAAGCGGCCTGGACCTGCGCATCGAACGCGGGGAGATGTTCGGCCTGGTGGGTGCCGATGGTGCCGGCAAATCAACGACGATACGCATGCTGTGCACCCTGGTTCTGCCCTCTGCCGGTGAAGCCAGAATTCTTGGTATGGACACCGTGAAACAGGCAGGTAACATCAAGGAGAAAATCGGCTATGTTGCGGAACGTTTCAACCTGTACCCCACCCTGACGGTAGAGGAAAACCTGTCCTTCTTTGCCAGGCTGCGCAATTTACCACGCGAGGTGAGCGAAAAACGGATGAAAGAGCTGCTTCAATTCTGCCGTCTGGAACCATTCCGAAAAAGGCAAGCCCAGCATCTTTCTGGTGGCATGCAGAAGAAGCTGGCGCTGGCCTGCAGCCTGATCCACGAGCCCGAGGTCGTTTTCCTCGACGAGCCCACCACCGGTGTTGACCCGGTCTCACGGCGCGATTTCTGGCGCATTATTGCCGATTTCCTGACCAGAGGCATTACCGTGCTGGTATCAACCCCTTACCTGGATGAGGCGGAACGGTTCCACCGCATCGCCTTCATGCATAAAGGACAGATCATCGCCTGCGACACGCCGCAGAATCTTAAAGCGCAGCTTGCCGGCGAACTGCTGGAAATCAGGACCCACCAGATCAACGAGGCCGTCACCGTTTTAGCGCGGGCATCCTTTGTGCAAACGGCACAGGTATTTGGCGACACTGTCCATGTTATGGTTGACCGGGCCGAGAAACGCCGTGCTGAAATCAACCGTTTGCTGAAGGAACACTCAATATCGGTTATTGACCTGCGGCGCATTTCAGCGGGGCTTGAAGACGTCTTTGTCACCCAACTTACCGGGCTGGAAGATAAGCAGAAAAGCCGGACCGCCGCCGAAAATTCGGTGGCCACTGTTCTAAAGGAAGATAGCCAGTATGAAACCGCCATCGAGGTAACGGACCTCAGCAAGAAATTCGGCGACTTCACCGCCGTTGACCGCGTGAGCTTTAACATCGCGCGCGGCGAGATCTTCGGCCTTCTCGGGCCCAATGGCTCCGGAAAGACCACCACCATCCGCATGATCACCGGCCTCCTGAAATCGACAGAGGGCAAAGCCTTCGTACTTGGCGACGATATGTCACTAATGGCAGACATTGTACAGTCAAGAATCGGTTATATGTCACAGAAGTTCTCCCTCTTCAACGACCTCACCGTGGAGGAGAACATCACTTTTTACGGCAACCTCTACTCATTGCCGGCAGAATCGCTTAAAGAAAGGAAAGCATGGGTGCTGAAGATGGCCGGCCTAAGCGGTAAAGAGAAAACCCTGGCCAGTGAGCTTGCCGGCGGCTGGAAACAGCGCCTGGCCCTGGGCTGCGCCATCATCCACAGCCCCGAGGTGGTTTTCCTTGACGAACCGACAGCTGGGGTTGACCCGCTGTCACGGCGCGCGTTCTGGGAACTGATTCAGGAACTATCCACACGCGGCACGACCATATTCATCACCACCCACTATATGGACGAAGCCGAACATTGTCACCGGCTGGGCCTGATGTATCAGGGCAAACTGATTGCCCTCGGCAGCCCCCATCAGCTTAAAACCGAGCAGGTAAAGGGCGAACTCGTTGAGGTCATCACCTCAGACTATGCCCGGTCGCTGGCAGCGCTTTCAACAGATGCCCGCTATCATCAGATAAGCCTTTTCGGCAGCGCCATACACGTCATTGTTGATGAGGCCAGCACCGCCACCCCGGAAATCAAACGACTTCTGGAATCCAGAGGGGTTGCCGTAAACAGCATCAACCGCGTTCTTTTCTCCATGGAGGACGTGTTTATCTCACTTATGGAAGCTCAGGAAATGAACCACTCCGCCCTGGCGGTAAAGAAAGGAGACTGACATGTGGCAGCGAATGCTCAGTGTCATCGTTAAGGAATTCATCCAGCTCAGGCGTGACCGGCGCTCCATGGCCATGGTGTTCGCGTTGCCGATAATACAGATGTGCATCCTGGGCTACGTGGTGAGAACCGACATCGAAAATGTCTCCCTAGTGGTCTGGGACGCCAGCAACACGCCGGAAAGCCGTGAGCTTATTGAGATCTTTGATAAAACGGAGTTCTTCAACGTGAACTACTACGCCTTCGATTATGAAGAAATCGCTAGCCGCATCGAATCAGGAGACGCCAAGGGCGCGCTGGTGATCCCTCCTGAGTACTCAAGAAATATTCATCGCGGAGAACCCGCCCAGGTGCAGTTTTTTACCGACGGATCAGAGCCGGGGTCTGGCATTCAATCGCTGGCCAACGCCAACCTTATCGTGGCGAACAAAAGTACCGAGCTTATGAGCAAGAAACAACTGAGTGAAGTGCCGTTGCCCATCTCGCTCCAGCCGCGGATCTGGTACAACCCGGCCATGCAGAGCTCCGTGTTTTACCTGCCGGGATTTGTCGGGATACTTATGCAGAACATCACCATCATCCTTACCTCCCTGGCCATTGTCCGTGAGCGCGAGCGCGGCACCATGGAACAGCTCAACATATCCCCGCTGCGCCGTGGTGAGCTCATCGCGAGCAAAATGATACCATACGTCATAATCGGCTACACCCAGCTACTTCTGGTGGTGGCCACCGCCATCGTCATCTTCGGCATGCCGATGCGCGGCAACTTCCTGCTGCTTTTAGTGCTGTCCTCACTATTTCTCACCTTCTCGCTGGCCATCGGTCTCCTGATTTCCACTATTTCACAGAATCAATTCCAGGCCATGCAGGCCAGCTTCATGGTGCTGGTACCAACCATCTTTCTTAGCGGCTTCATCTTTCCCATCGAGTCAATGCCCAAGGTGGCGCAGTGGATTGCCTCGGTCATTCCCCTCACCTATTACCTGCGTATCCTGCGCGGCATTGTGGTGAAGGGCGTGGGCATCGAACACCTGTGGCAGGAAGCAGTGATTCTCGCTGGCATGACCGCGGTCACCCTTATCCTGGCCACCATCAAGATACGCAAAAGCCTCGACTAAGCTAGAAGTGCACATATTATGCCTTTTGGCATTTTTCGAGCTTGACACGCCTGCTATAATATAGTACTGTGAATATAGCTAACAATATGTTAGATTTTTTATTGCCTTTAATAATGCCTATTGGCACTTTGATAGACAGTGAATTGTGACTTTTGACGCTATCCTCTTCCTCTCTCTAGCGTGGCAAAACAGGCAGGTGGGAGGCGGGAGATGAACAAAGTAGCCCTTAAGCAGCCGCTCCAGGACGAGCTGGTAAAACTGCGCCAGCGCGTCGCTGACCTGGAAGCCGGAAAAAACAAGCGCCGGCGGGCGGAAGAAGCACTGAGAAAGAGCGAAGAGTACAGTTCCACCATTCTGAACCACTCCCCCAACCCCATGCTTGTCACCAACCCTGACACCTCCATCCGCTACGTCAATCCGGCGCTGGAAGAGCTTACTGGCTATTCCCTGATTGAGGTAATCGGCCAGAAAGCACCCTACCCCTGGTGGACGGAGGAGACACTGGAAAAAATAAAGGGGGATTTTGAAGAAGCCTTCCGTCACGGAGCAAAGGCTGTCGAAGAGCTTTTGAAAAAGAAGAGCGGGGAGCGGTTCTGGGTGGAGATAACCGCCACGCCGGTCATAGTAGATGGTGAGTTTAAATATTTCCTGGCAAACTGGGTGGACATTACCCGGCACAGGCGTGCCGAAGAAGCGTTACAGATGAGGGCGCACCTCCTGAATGAAGCCACCGACTCAATTATCGCCACCGACCTGCATGGCAATCTCATCTACATGAACGAGGCAACCTGCCGGACCCGCGGCTACTCGAAAGAGGAAATGCTCAATATGAACCTGAAGCAGCTGGTGCCGCCGCATATTGCCAGCCTAGTTGATAAAAGGCTCAGGCGCATTAAGAAAGAGGGAACTATCGTTTTTGATTCAGAACACCTGCGCCAGGACGGCGGTGTATTCCCCATAGAAACAACTGCTCGTACCGTCAATCTAGGCGACCGGACCATCATCCTGTCCGTAATTCGAGATATTACGGAGCGGAAAAAGGCGGAGGAAG
>SOKS01000063.1 GCA_004375725.1 Dehalococcoidia bacterium
TGCTTGCTCCGCTCATCTGTCCAATTATAGCCTATTTACTCTCCGCTTGCCAGTTCAGCCTGTCGTGCCGTGCTTACCCACAGCCTCTCCCCATCAATGGTGAATTGTATCGTGCCGTGATGGTCAGTGCGGTAGATGTGGTCGACATCAAGCTTTTGCTCCAGTCTGGCTATAACATCCGGGCTCGGGTGGCCGAATTTATTATCGCGGCCAACGGAAATAACCGCCATCCGTGGGTTCGCTGCGAACAGGAATTCCTGGCTGGTGGAGGTATCGGAGCCATGGTGGGCCACCTTCAGTACCGTGCTGTTCAGCGCTGCTCGTTGGGTGATGAGGTGTAATTCCGCTTCAAGCCGTATGTCAGCAGCCAGCAGGAAGCTGATGTGACCAGTCTCCAGCCGCAACACTGTGCCATTGTTGTCGCCGTCCGCACCGGTGTTCCGCAGCCGCGTGTCCGGCGGGTGAAGTACCGTGAGCGTCGCACCGGACAGGTCAATCTGCTGTCCGGCCCGGGCGGTAGTCTTTTCAACGTTCTTTTCGATAATCAGTCTCTGCCATTCCTCATATAACGGCGAATCGCTATCAAGATTCGGGTCGAGCACCTTTTCCACGCGGAAGCGTTTTAGCACCTCAACCAGACCGGCGAGGTGGTCCTGGTCAGGGTGGGTCAGGATAACCAGCTCTATGGTTCTATCCCAGAAGGGCATCTGTCTGCCCAATGCTACATTTATTGCCTGTGGACTGGGACCACCGTCAATCAGCACCTGCTGGCTTCCCTGCTGTATCAAGATGGCATCGCCCTGTCCAACATCCAGAAAGCTGACATTCAGTTCATCATCGGGCATACTGGCGGCGATGACTGTGACCAGTACCGCCATCGTGGCCAGCGGTGGCATGACCCATTTCGAGGGCAGCCGGTGGATAACGCTCGCCGACCGGTCAGCCCCTGACTTAAGCCCTGCCGTTGCCTTTGCTATCCAGTCGGCTTTAAGCTTCCGACCAAAGATAATTGCTGCCGTCAACCCGGCATAATATAGCCAGAGCCAGACTGGAGCCACCGCGCCCACTTCGATAAAGGCCAGGGGTGACGATGCCAGCCAGCCAACCGCAACCAGCATATAGGACAGAAAAAGCCAGGCAAGCCAGCCGATGACCTGGCCTGCGGGAAGGAATATGAGTCCGGTAATGCCGCATGCAGTGCCGGCAAGGATTACTACAGGTAAAACCGGCAGGAGCAGAAACGTGGCCAGCGGCCCGACAAAGGAAATTATGCCGAAATAATAGGCCACCACCGGCCAGATCGCGATTACTGCCGCCATGGTGACACTGAGACTGTCGCTGGTGATATTGGCGGCGGTTACGGTTGCCCCTTCTTCGCCAATGAATTTATTTATCAATCTTCTTCCCAGCGACCGGAAAGCGGGGAAGAGGAAGACCAGTCCCGCCATCGCCAGGAAGCTCAGCTGGAAGGCGGCATCTCCCAGGATGTAGGGGCTGATGCCAACCATTACCGCGGCGGCAAAGGCGAGGGCGGCAATGGCGCTGCGCTGCCTGCCCAGAAGCTCAGCGGTGAGAAACAGACTGGCCATAATGGCCCCGCGGACAACCGGCGGGTGCATACCGGTGAGCAGTGCATACAGCCAGATGGTGGCCATGGCCAGCCAGATGTAAAGATAGTGGCGGCGACCAAGTAGCCATATGCCGAGGCTGAGCATGATACCGGCCACGATGCCAAGATGAAGGCCAGATATGGCCAGCAAGTGTACCGTTCCGGTACGGATGAAGTCATCTTTGACTGATTGCGGTATGTTTTCACGGCTGCCCAGAAGGATTCCCTGGGCCAGTGATGCCTGTGGCTCGGGCAGTACCCTGGCCAGCGTTTGTGCCAGGTTGGCTCTCAGTTCATATATCAATGCCAGCGGTTTGAAGCCAGCCCCACGCGCCTCAATCTCAATATCCGGATAGAGCATGGTGCTGTAAATTCCCTGATGGGCAAGATAGCCTTGGTAATCAAAGTCGTTGAGCTGTGGCGGCGTGTCCAGCTCGCCGGTTACGCGAAGCTGGTCACCGTATCGGTACGTGGAGGTGCGCGGCACAAACAGCAGGGCGTTTCCTTCAGCCGGCTGCCATTCACCATCGGTGCGTATTTCTGCAGGAGAAAAGTAGAGGCGGGTGCTGCGGTCGCTGATTTCAGGGTCCCGGGCAACCATGCCCCTGACCTCAATAGTACCGCGGTCATTATAGTAGCGCAGGTCGTCGGCATCGATGATATTAAGGCTTTGATAGGCGTACCATGCGGCAGTAAATAGGATAATCAGGCTGAGGCTGCTTATAATTATCGGTTTTCGGTATTTCTTAAGCAAAAGAAGTAACGGGAGCGGCGCGAGACCGGCTAACAGCAGGAGCAGTGGCAGGTTGAATCTGGCCCCCAGATAAATGCCGGCTACCCAGGAGGCGCTGAGTAAAATAAGTGGCACGGGTGTCCTTTCTCAATATTAATCGGAAACCGTGACCAGGTGCTTGATTTTTTCATAGGTCACTGTCCCGATGCCTTCCACGCTGGTTATTTCACTGACATGTTTGAACCGCCCGTTCTGCTGGCGGTAATCCACAATGGCCTGTGCTCTTGTTTCGCCGATGCCGGGCAGCGCCTGCAACAGCCAGACCTCGGCACGATTCAGGTCGACCTTTTGTGGCCTATCTGCTTCATCCATATATGGTATATGGAGCTTGATTCTATTCAGGTCGGCAGCTGTGGTCGTCCCGCCAGCCGCCTGAAGTAAAGAATCGATGGAATCTCCGGCTTTAAGTGAAAAAATACCGGGAACATTGACCCCACCGGTAACCGATATCCGGCCACTGATTTCGGGTGATGGGGGTAGCGTGACCTCGACTGGTCGGCCTGGATTATATTTTGACCAGATTAACAGACTGCCGACTACAATTATGACGATGAGAAGCAGGATAACCACCGCCCAGAATTTATTGGCCCCGGTCATAGCCGTCTCCTGAAATTAAATTTATAAAATGTTGACGGGTACGGTTTCGAGCTCAATGTAGTTGATGGTCTTCAGGACTCTCTACTTTGCGGCCTCCATTGGACCATTCTGGTTCTTAAATGCCGGTCAGGTTGGCGCGTAGCTCTTCTTCCATCTCCATAGAGGTCAGGGCGACTATCTGGTCGCCTTCCCGGATAACGGTGTGGGGGTTAGGAATGACCGGCTTGCGGTTGATAGGAATAACCAGTGCCAGCTTGGTACCCTCGGGCAGCGGGACTTCCTTGATTGGTTTACCAATGGCCTTTGAGTCTGGAGGGATTCTTATCTCCACGATTTCCAGCCCCTTATCGCTCCGCGTCAGCAAGTGTGTCAGCGGGTGGGTGGGCACCTCTTTCTCTATGGCTTCCATGATGATATTGGTGGCGCTTACGGTAACATCGATGCCCAGCTTCTTGAAGATGGCCTCGTTCTGGGGGTTTCGGATGCGAGCGATGGTGCGGCGTACGTTGAATTTATGCTTGGCTAACTGGCAGGAGACCAGATTATCTTCATCATCTCCGGTTACGGCCACCAGCATGTCCGCTCGTCCTGTGCCGACCTCAGCCAGCATGGCTGCCTCGCAGCCGTCACCTAGCACGCAAACGCTGCCCATTTCCTCGTTGATAATGTCGCAGAAACGGGCATTTTTCTCGACAATTAGTATCTCATGTCCCTCATTAAGCAGGGCTCTCCCCAGGTAATAACCTACTCTACCACCACCGACAATGATGATATACATCTCTCTCCTCTTAGCCCTCTATTTTATCTCTCACCAGCTCGGCAAAGATGGTCGTCGGGCTGAAGGCCTCTATCCCGAGGGTATCATACAGCTCCTGGCGCAAGGGGTCATAGATTCGGGAAATAACCCGTGGCACATTGAAAATATGCTTGGCAATCTGGGCGGCCATGACGTTCCGGTTGTCTCCCTGCGTCATGGCGACGAAGACGTCGGCCTCTTCAATGCCGGCCCTCTTCAGTACTTCCTCATCCATGCCGTTGCCGAGCAGTGCCGTGCCGCCGAAGTCAGACGGCAACCTCCGGAAACTGTAAGCATCAGTATCGAGGATGGTGATTTCGTGACCTCCGTGTTCCAGCAGGCTCGCTATCTGAGCACCGACTCTGCCGCAACCCATAATGATTATTTTCATTAGTACCCTCAATTAGTTTTCTACTGTTGATGGAGTATCACCGGGCAGGGTGAATTCTTTAGCACGTAGGGAACCACGTTGCCCAGGCTAAATTGGCCGAAGCGTCTCTTGTGCCTGATACCCATCAAGATTAAGCCAACTCCTCGTTCCACCGCCTCATCGATAATCGCTGGCCCAGCTTCGCGGGCTTGGAGTGCTTCAGCCTCTACCTTATAATCTTCTTCTTCGGCAACCATCTCTATATGGTCTAGTATATCTTCAGCCTTTTGAATCTCAGGCTCAATTTTGGCATCAAGAGGCAAAGTGCGTTGTACGGTGATGACATAAACCGCCCAAATTCTACCCTTAGCCTTCTTAGCCAGCCTACAGGCTAGCCTCATTGTCTCTTCGTCAGCATCGGTGCCACTTATCGGCACAAGAATCTTGTCAAACTCCATTACTGCCTATATCAATTTTCTGTTTTGGGTTTAATTATAATTCTCTTATGGAAAAACTACAATCCATTTTAGCAGTTTTTTTTAATTTGATTAAATTTCTCCCGGTTCGTGACGGGCGGGTTACTGGCCTACGCCTTTTCTTTGAGATCCTTTATCTGGGTATCTACAATTCGTACGGTAGTGTCTCTGAGCACCTCCAACTCTTCAACAGACAGGTTTTCCAATTGCTCCAGATTATATTGCAGGGCGCCAATGAGCTCCCGGGAAGGGCGCCGTCTGGGAAGCATGAAGTAGGCATAAAGCGTAGCGATTATGACGCCGAAAAAAGCAATCGTGCTGAAAATTGACCAGATTGAACCAATTATCATTCCAGGAGCAGTAATCGGCCCCGGACTATTGGCACCTTGTGTCTGCATAGCGGTGAATGTCCACCACAGCGCATAGCCATAGGAGTTTATCTGTTCATTTGCTCCCCGCTCGGCGAGATATACACCCCATGATGAGAGTAGCCAGAGTCCGATAAGAACGAACATCAATGGTATTAAAGGTGTTTCGTGGGCTATTTGCCTAAGAAATCTAAAAACTCCCGGAATGTCTGGAGCGATACGTAGCCTCCGGCGCGGCCTCCGCCTGCGGACGCGGAACACCTTATCTCCACGCAGTAAGGGCGTTAGTTGTTCAGGCGTTTCTTGGTTTTCCATCTCCCATGCCCCCTTTTTCCTGATTTAACTTTGTTGATTGCAATCAGCTATTTTATGCCTCTTCGAGGCGGCTGTCAAATTTTATTTGAGTGGTATAGGTATTGACAAATGTCACATAAATGGCTATAATATGTGTCAAATGTCATAGTAAAAAAGGTGCCGCATATGATTATCAGAACCAGAGTATTTGCGCTGTGTAACGGGCACTACCGTAACCTGTCAGAGCTGGCTCATGCCATGGGGCTTTCCATTAGCCAGGTTTATCGGGTCCGCGAGGGAAAACGAAATATCAATCAAAAATTCATTGTCGGGGCAAAGAAAGCGTTTCCCAGTTACGGACTTGATGACCTCTTTTACCTCGATAATGTGCAACTTAATGGCATTGCCGTGGGGACAGATGGCATCGGGCATTACCGGAACGTTAATTAACGAAAAAATCAGTATCAGAGAACCGGGGAACTTTAACGTGAAGGGTAATTTAGTTGAAATAGGGTGGTGATAAAATGCAACTGGTGATATTACAATTGATTTCCGGCGTGGTTACTGACGTGATTCGTCACGTGTGTGGTTCTATAAAAAGGACATGGCCGGAAACGGCGAGAGCTAAAAAAGACGGGCTGATATTGTCCCCGGTGGCAATCAAAGAGCGAAGCCACAGAGCACGAATTGCTCAGGACTGAAATTGTAGAGTATAGTCGCACATCTGGTTGCTTCTGCTACTGACTAACTGCGATTCTACAGCCCTATTTCTTCTGGTTGTATCTTGCGCAGTGTTTCTCTTACTTCCGGGTGGTCAATGTACAGCGTACCGTTGAGGTGGTCAATCTCATGTTCCAGTGCCTGGGCTAAAAGGCCCTCGGCTTTTAGCCTCGCTTCTTTGCCATCCCGGTCACGGCCCTTCACGGTTATTGATTCGGCGCGTTTGATCTGTCCAAAATAACCGGGAACGCTGAGGCAACCTTCATCAATAATGCGTTCGCCTCTCCGGCGCACTATCTGCGGGTTGATTAAAACAAGGTCTTCCTCCTCGGGCATCCCGATGACGATAATTCGTAATGGCACACCAACCTGCGGTGCTGCCAGCCCGACGCGGCCCGGCTCGGCGTGCATCGTCTCCAGCATGTCACGTATCAGCTTCTTAATTGAGCCATCAATAGCGGGGACTTTTTTGGCTTTCTGTTTGAGCACCGAATCTGGAACGCTGCGAATTGGAAGAACTGCCATCGTAATTCCTTGAATGATAAATCGATTACAGTTTACTAGAGCAGGCTCACCGGGTCAATGTCAATTGTCCAACCCTGCGGGAGGGTTATCGGAGAGAGGAAGGAGGACAGTTCGGTACCGCGCAATATTATCTGCCATCGGTAACGACCTCTCAGCCGGTGGATGAATGCCGGGGCAGGTCCAATCAGGCTGATAGCGCTGATACCTCTGGCATCTCTTTCCAGCGTTAACACGTTTCTCATTTTCTCCGCCTCTCGCTGGCAGACGGCATCGTTGGTGTGGCTGCAGGTTAAAAGCGCCAGCCGGGAGAACGGGGGGTTATGCAGCTGGCGCCGGTAGTCAATCTCCTTTTCGTAGAAAGCGAGGTAATCATGATTCGCTGCCGCCTGGATGGCATAATGTTCCGGTGAGAAGGTCTGGATGATTGCCTGTCCGCCCAGAGGTCCTCGACCGGCCCTGCCGGCCACCTGGCTCAGGAGCTGGAACGTCCGCTCGCCGGCCCGGAAGTCGGGCAGGTTCAAACTCGTGTCGGCGCTCACCACGCCCACCAGTGTTACCCGGGGCAGGTCCAGTCCCTTGGCCACCATCTGCGTGCCGATGAGAATATCCGCTTTGTGGTCGCGGAACTGGCGCAGTATTTTCTCGTGCGACTCTTTGCTCCTGGTCATATCGCTGTCCCAGCGGAGCAGTCTTGCCCGCGGCATGGCGTAACTGGCTTCCTGTTCCAGCTTCTGTGTACCCAGTCCCAGATACTTCATCTGCCGGTGGAAACACCTGGGGCAGCGGTCGGGCACAGACGTCTTTTGGTTGCATTGGTGACAGACAAGCATATCCTCGGCGTAGTGATGGGTCAGGGGTACCTCGCAGCGACGACAGCGCAACACGAAGCCACAATGCCGGCACTGGATGAATGTGGCGCCACCCCGGCGGTTGAGGAACAAAATCACCTGTTCCCCGCCGTTTACGGCCTGTGTCATCGCCTGCGACAGAGCGCGACTGAAGATGCTGCGGTTGCCAGATTTCAGCTCGTCTCTCATGTCCACGACGTCAACTCGAGGCAGTGGCGCGCTTTCCACTGGCACAACACGTTCCGGAAGCTGGAGAAGCTCGAAATTGCCTTCCCGGGCGCGAAAATAAGTGCCCACATCGGGGGTGGCGCTGCCCAGGATGACCACGGACCCTGTCAGCTCGGCCAGCTTTAGAGCCACATCGCGGGCATGGTAACGTGGTGCCTGGTCCTGCTTATAATTCCATTCATGCTCCTCGTCGAGTACGATAAGTCCCAGGTCGGGCTGGGGGGCAAAGAGGGCACTCCTGGGGCCAGTGACGACGTCGAATTCGCCGTCCCTTATCCTTCGCCATTCGTCATACTGCTCGCCCGGTGAGAGCTTGCTGTGCAGGACGGCGACCCGGTGCGGAAAGCGGGCGGCAAAGCGTTCAATAGTCTGCGGGGTGAGCGCGATTTCCGGTACCAGGACAATGCCCCGCCGGCCCATTTTTACTGTCTCCGCGAGTGCCCGCAGGTATATCTCAGTCTTGCCGCTGCCGGTAACGCCGTGGAGCAGAAAAACCTTGGATTGAGTTCTGTTATCATGTATCGCTTCGCGGATGCGCGAGAAGGCATCTTCCTGGGCACGGGTTAATTTAGGTGGCGACGCTGGCAAAATATCCTGATAGGAAATCGGCTCTCTCCTTACCTCGACCGGCTCAAAGGTAATAAACCCCTGGTGGGCCAGAGCATCGGCGGCTGCCTTGTCCACGCCCAGCTTCTGTCTCGCCTCCGCCCAGGGGGTTGGCTCAGCCTGTTCGCTTAAAAAATCGATAATCCTCGCCTGCTTTAAGGCTCGTTTTCTCTTGAGTTCGGCCGATATCTCCCGGGCGCTGGTTGGGGACACGTTAAGGCGCAGGTAGGGCACAATCCTGGGACGGATCTTTATCGGCTCCAGCTCGTAATCTCTGGCTGCCAGCCCGTTTCTTACCAGTTGCGAGACGATGACCTGAGCCTTCTTCTCACCGAGCTTCTTCTCCAGTTCTTTAAGGCTGATTCTGCCTTGCTTCTGTAAAAGCGCAAAGGCCTGGCGCTGTGGTGGCGTAAGGTTCAGCCGGGCTTTCTCGTCAGGTTCAGGCACTGCCGAGACAAAGGTCAGCGTTTTCCTTTCAAATCCCGGTGGCAGCATGAGGGCCACGGCATTGAAGAGGGGGGATAGATAGTAATCGCTTAGCCATCGGGCCAGATTTACCCGGGCTGCGGAGAGAAAGGGACGGGGCTCAATAGTATCAATAATATCCCGGGTCTCTGCCACGGCAGGGTGGGGACTCAGTGCCATGACAATGCCCTGGAGAGTGCGCTCGCCAAAAGGGACCCATACCGCCTGCCCCGCCTCGATGTTCAGGTGTGGGGGTATGGCATAGCTGAAAGTACGGCGCCGGGCAACCGGGGAATTGACACTGACCTCAGCATATCTCATCCTGTGCTCCACCGATTGTCCCAAAACTTCTGTTGCCTGTTGCGCGGATGGTACTGGTGACGTTAAGCTTGGTCGGGAAGATTATTCTTTCGTTTTATCTTCGCTTTCTTCTTCCACCGGTGCCGTTTCCGGCTCTTCCGCAGCGAGTTCACCCTGAGCCTGGGTTGCCTCTGGCGCTGTCTCTTCCGGAGGGAGCTCATCCTCGGCTTGGGTTACTTCTAGTGCCGCCTCTTCTGCTTCATCGGGAGTTTTTTCCGCTTCCAGCGGCTCCTCAACTAGCTCGCCTTCCGGCGCCACGGCTGCCGTTTCTGGAGATATTGCTTCCTGTTCGGCCAGAGGCTCCACTTCGGCAAGTTCCGCTGCCGCTGGTATTTCCTTTTCTTCAGCCTCAGCCGCCAGCCGCTCCGTTTGGGCCAGCTCTTTCTCGCGGTCTACCCGTCGCTCCTTGATGCGGGCGGCTTTACCGCTGCGTCCGCGCAGGTAATACAGTTTGGCCCGGCGTACCTTTCCGTGGCGGATTATTTCCACTCGCTCCACCCTTGGGGAGTACAGCGGGAACGTGCGCTCCACACCGACACCATAGGCGATGCGTCTGACGGTAAAGGTGGCGCCGACACCGCCCCCCTGCAGCTTGATGACCACGCCCTGGAAGGGCTGGAGACGCTCCTTGCCACCTTCAACCACTTTGATGTAAACGCGTACCGTATCCCCGGAGGCGAGTTCGGGAATTCTGGGATTGCGTTTGACATTGATTAGCGAATCAACATTCATTTCTCAGGCTCCTTGTTCAAACTGGATTTGGCTTTAGACAAAGCGGTGAATTGTTCCACCAACTGCTTTTCTTCCTGTCCGAGTTTAGTCATATCGATGAGGTCCGGGCGGCGTTCCACGGTGCGTCGTAAAACCTGCTCCCGGCGCCATCGGGCAATCTGGGCATGGTTCCCGGAGAGCAGTATCTCTGGAACCGGCCAGTCCCGGAAAACGGCCGGTCGGGTGTACTGGGGATATTCCAGCAGACCGTTCGCGTGTGAATCTTCCTGCGCCGAGTCTTCCGAGCCAAGAACCCCCGGAAGTAAGCGAATGACGGTGTCAATGACCACCAGAGCCGGAAGTTCTCCACCGGTCAGCACGTAATCACCGATGCTGATTTCATCGGTAACGAGGTGTTCTACCACCCTCTCGTCAATGCCTTCATAGCGGCCGCAGATCATGATGAGATGGCGGTACTTTGACAGTTCCATGGCGATTTGCTGGTTGAAAAGGCGTCCCTGCGGCGTGAGCAGGATAATCGGCAGTTGTGCCGTTCCAGATTCGTCAGGAAGCTGGGCTTTTACCGCTGCCACCGCTTCAAAGACGGGCTCGGGTTTGAGCACCATGCCCGGGCCACCGCCATGCGGGTAATCATCAACGGTATGGTGTTTATCATGGGTGTAATCACGAATATTATGTACGTTGATACTGACCAGGTTCTGGTCAATAGCCCGCTTGAAGATGCCGAAGCTGAACGGCACGTCAAACATCTGTGGAAATATGGTCAGCACATCAATTCGCATCGCAAATCCCTGCCACCTGCTGAGAATGTTCGGTGACCACCCCTTTAATAATATCGACGGCATGCGGTATTGCCGGCAGCACTGCCTCAAGGCATTCCCTGACCGCTCTCGGGCTTCCAGGCAGGTTGATTATCAGGCACTTGCCTCTAACTCCTGCCGTTGCCCGGCTCAACATCGCCATCGGCGTTTTGCTCAGCGAGGTGGCTCTCATAGCTTCCGCAAAGCCGGGGACAACCCGGTCCACGACGGCAATGGTAGCTTCCGGTGTAACATCACGCTCGCCGAGTCCGGTACCGCCGGTGGTGATGACGACATCTGTTTCTCCCTTGTCCGCCCATTCCGTCAGCTTCTGGCGGATTACATCCTGCTCATCAGGGACAATCTCGTAGTTAACGATCTTGCTGTCCAGGTTAGAAAAGATATCCCTGATGGTCTGGCCGCTTTCATCATGGCGCTGACCACGCGCTCCTTTATCACTGATGGTGAGTATGCTGAAAGTAAGCATTGTTGCGTCCAAAACAAATTTTATTTTACCACAGATGAGGCGTGATAACAAAATGGAAAAAGATTTTATGGAAAATTCAACAAATTTAGCCTAAAAAGCTTGACAAACGTGTGCTCCCGTGTTATAAAGAGTGGTATAAAATGGTAAAAAGTGGGGAAGGGTGGTAAATAATGGGACAAATTGCTGGCTGAGGGTGGTAAATGTTTTACGGTGAGTACGACTATAAGATAGACGAAAAGGGTCGGGTAGCGATACCGCCCCGATTCCGGAAGGAACTGAAAGATGGTGTGGTCCTGTCTCCGGGAGCGGAAAAGTGCATCAATGTGTACTCGCTGCCAGAATGGCGCAAACTGGCTACGTCTCTTACCAGCGGCCCGCTGACCCCCAGTAAAATGAGAAGGCTGAATCGGGCTATCTTTGCCACTGCCTTCAACGTTGCCATTGATGGGCAGGGCAGGGTAGCTCTGCCAGTACCACTGCGCGAGCACGCTGAAATTCAGGAAGACGTTGTCGTTACCGGAGCCAATACCTACCTGGAAATCTGGGATCAGGTTCTCTGGGAAGAAGAAAAGGCGATCAGTCAGGAGCAGTCCTGGCAGATTATAGAAAGTCTGGAGCGACGTGATGAGCCCAAGTAAGCCTGACTCATATCACACCCCGGTTCTGATTGAAGAGACGATGGAGGCGCTGGCGGTCCAGCCCGGAGGCCGCTACGTTGATTGCACGGTGGGTGGTGGCGGACATGCTCGGGCAATTCTGGAACGCAGTTCCCCCGGAGGACAGTTGCTCGGCCTTGATGCCGACCCCGAAGCGATAAAGATAGCTCAAAAAAAACTTGAGGCCCATCGGAATTCCGTCCTCCTCGTCAATGACAACTTCGTTAACCTGCAGGTAACCTGCATCAAATATGATTTCTTTCCGGTACATGGTATCTTGTTTGACCTCGGCCTTTCCTCAATGCAGCTAAATGGGAGCGGACGCGGCTTCAGTTTTCAACGTGATGCCCCCCTCGATATGCGTTTCAATCCCGGGCAGGAAGTAACGGCGGCTGATATTGTCAATACTTCATCTGAAACTGAACTGGGACGCCTTATCCGAACCTATGGCGAGGAAATCCGCAGTCGTCAGATAGCGCGTCTCATTGTGCGTGAACGTCCTATCACCTCTACTCTTCACCTGGTTCGCATTGTGGAGAGGGCGGTAGGCAGGAGGACGGGTAAAATCCACCCGGCCACGAAGACCTTCCAGGCACTTCGGATTGCGGTAAATCTGGAGCTGGAAAACCTGGAGATAGCGCTGAAACAGGCGATTGAGCTCCTCGGCTTTGAAGGCAGGCTGGTGGTGATAAGCTACCATTCCTTGGAAGACCGCATCGTGAAACACATGATGCAGCGGGAGGCCAGGGGGTGTATCTGTCCTCCCGGCACGCCGGCATGCATCTGCGGGCATAAACCTCGCCTGAAGCTCATTCGACGACATGTAATTATGCCTTCCGAGGATGAGGTACAGGCCAATCCACGCAGTCGCAGTGCCAAACTGAGAGTTGCCATGCGTCTGATAGCACAGGATGATTGCCTGGCCACAGATGAGATGGAAATTCTCTGGGCGGAGATAAAAGCCAGAGCCTGGAGAAGGCCAGCGCTGTTACGCAAACTACAGATGGTATTTGCCATGGCCTGAACTGGCCAGGGATAGAAATAACAACCCGAAGGTGCAGCACCCAGAAGGGGGAATAAATAGATAATGGAGCAGGTACAACTAGATAAGTGGGGAGTGGGTAGAGAGACAACAGGCACCACTCTTGTGGATCTGAAGCTGAAAATAGCTGAGCACCTGATCAATCAGGCTGATAGCTACCGCCTGGACGAAGTCTACCGTATCATGGCGGAAACCAAAGTTGGGGCCAGGAAAAGAACAGACCTCGCGGACAAAATGAGGCTGGTCTTTTCCATGTCCTGATACCTACGAACAAAATAAAAACAATGGCCGAGGAGGTTCTGGAAATGTAAAGCATAACAGAACTCGAATAACCTGAACCTATTGAAAAGGAGGGATAGATGAAAAATCGAACCGTAGCGGCAATTGATGTTGGTACCACTAAAGTATGTACCATTGTGGCGGACTTCAATGAAGCTGGTACGCCGCGCATTGTCGGCGTTGGCGTCGCTCCATCAGTTGGCCTGCATAAAGGCCTGGTGGTCAACATCAATGAGGCCAGAGAGTCAATCAGAGAGTCAGTAAAGAAAGCGGAGCAGTCAAGCAACTACAAGCTGGAATCAGCCTATGTCGGCGTGACCGGGCGCCATGTTGCCTCGCTGAATAACCGCGGCGTGGTGGCCATAACACGGAACGACCGCGTGGTGCGCCCGGATGACCTGAAGCGTGTCCTTTCCTCGGCGCAGAGTGTCAAGATTCCCGACGACCGGAAACTCCTCCATGTTATTCCGCGGTCATATGTTGTTGATGGTCAGGCTCATGTCAAGAACCCGGTCGGTATGCATGGCTTCAGACTTGATGTGGAGACCCACGTCATCACCGCGGCCGTAACCTCAATACAGAACCTGATCAAGTGCATTCGCAGCATTGGCGTTGATATCGAGGACCTCGTTCTCGAACCTCTCGCCAGCAGCGAGGCAATCCTGACCTCGGATGAGAAGGAAGTCGGCGTTATTCTGGCTGATATCGGCGGTGGCACCACTGATATTGCCGTCTTCAAGGAAGGCAGCATATGGCATACCTCGATACTACCTGTCGCCGGCTATCAGCTCACCAGAGATGTATCCATTGGTCTGGGCCTGCCATTTGACGTTGCCGAGGAGATGAAGAAGCGATACGGCAGCGTGATGCCCGTTTATGAAAGCAAGACCGAGGATACCACGGCGATATCTCAGGATGGACACGGCGTCTCATATCAGGACCTGTGCGACATTATACGCGCCCGCATTGAGGAAATTATGAAGCTCATCCTGCTTGAGCTGCCCAACTCCGAATACGAGACCCTGGTTCCGGCAGGGCTGGTGCTCACCGGCGGCAGCTCCAATCTGGCAGGCATCGCCGCGCTGGGACGCGATGTATTGCAGCTTCCGGTCAGAGTGGGTGCTCCATCCAATATGGAAGGTATCTCCGACGTCCTCTGCGACCCGGCATATGCAACGAGCGTTGGTCTGCTGGCCTGGGGAGTCAATCATGAGCGTAGCCAGAACTGGACGCGCTGGAGCTTTGGCTCAGCGATCCGACGCATGGCTTCACGGCTGAAGGGCCTCTTCGGCTAGCGATTCTAGAAAGAACGTTATCAAATTAATGCAATAAGGAGGGGGAAATGGCAAAGTCAAGTTTTGTGGCGAATCCAGCCAAAATCAAAGTCATCGGCTTGGGGGGTGGCGGTTGCAATGCGATAACCCGCATGGTCAGGGAAGAAATTCCGGGTGTGGAATTCATTGCCATGAATACCGATGCCCAGGCCTTGGCGGTTACTGAAGCACCTATACGCATTCAGCTTGGCGAGAAACTCACCAGAGGGCTGGGTGTTGGCGGCGACCATAACATGGGCCAGAAAGCAGCCGAAGAGAGTCGTGAGGAACTGCAGGCGCTGGTTAGCGGAGCTGATATGGTCTTTGTCACCGGTGGTATGGGTGGTGGCACCGGCACCGGGGCAGCACCCACCGTGGCCGAGATAGCCAAGCAGAGTGGTGCCTTGACCATTGCGGTGGTCACCAAGCCTTTCAACTTTGAAGGTGCCCACCGTATGCAGGTAGCCAATGAAGGCATCACCAGACTGCTCGGCAAAGTCGATACCCTGATTATTATTCCGAACGACAAGCTGCTTACACTCTGCGACCAGAAGACGGGCGTAGATAGCGCCTTCAAGCTTGCCGATGATGTTCTCAGGCACGGTGTTCAGGCTATCGCGGAGGTCATCACCACTCCCGGGCTGATTAACCTGGACTTCGCCGACGTGAAATCGATCATGAAAGACGCTGGTCCGGCCTGGATGTCAATTGGCCGGGGCTCAGGCCAGAATCGTGCCGTGGAGGCGGCCAAGCAGGCCTTGTCCAGCCCGCTACTGGATGTCTCCATCAACGGATCAAAAGCGATTCTCTTCAACGTGGTTGGCAGCACCAGTCTCACCCTGTTTGAGGTCAACGAGGCAGCTGACGTTATCCGTCAGGCTGTGGACCCCGAGGCTAATATCATTTTCGGTGTTGCCCATGATCCGGAAATGGATAATGATGTCCGGATTACCCTGGTCGCTACCGGTTTCGTGGCCAAGCTCGGGTTGACCGGAGCCGGTCAGGAGGATGAACTGACTCAGCTTCTCAGAGGCATCAAGAGCGAGGATGAGCTGGACGTTCCTTCGTTCCTGCGTCGTCCCATGGTCAGCCACCGGCGCCAGGCAATCACGCCGGCAATGAAACCGATGCAGCCGCCACTGCTGACTCCATCTGAGGCACAGCGGCAGTAAGTAATCGCGTCATATTCGTACAAAGGTAAGCGCCCCTGGCGAAAAATAGATGGCGTAAAGGGCCAACCGTTCTTGAAGCGGGGGCGTGGACATTTGGGATATTATAGATAGGAGCAAACAGTCGTGGCTTTAGACGGCGTTGTAGGTTACCGCAATGGAAAAGGCGAAAACCGCAACAACGGGCTCAAGTTTGCTTACTGCCCCTGCTGCAATAAAAAGGGGCTATACAAAGTGGCCCGCAGGTATGAGCGTTGCCGCTGTTGCGGATTGCACCGGGTGCTATTGCCAGGGCAGGACTTCTGATTGTCTGAATCTCTGGAGATAGGCCTTGCTTACCGGCCAATAACTGGATGGCGGTGCTGGTGTTTTGTTGACAATTATTCCCGCAGTATTTATCCTAGTTATATGACACCGCTAACGCAACCAGCATTAAATAATAAATTGTTTCGTATTTGGCATGCGAGTCATTGCCGGTAAAGCTAAAGGGCATCAGCTGAGAGCCCCCAGAGGAAACGTCACCCGTCCCGCGACAGATTTGGTCAAAGGGGCGATTTTTTCCATTCTGGAGAATATGGCTGACGATTGGTCACAGGTGCTTGACCTTTTTTCTGGTAGCGGACAACTCGGAATAGAAGCCTTAAGCCGTGGGGCTGGCTGGGTTGACTTTGTTGAACGCGAACCGCGATGTTGTGCTATAATAAAACAAAATCTGGAAAAAACGGGTTTTTCAAATCAAGCGCATGTTTATGGCTGCAGCGTCGCCAAAGCAATCTCCTTTATGGACAAGGAGTACAATATCATTCTGATGGACCCTCCTTATTCTAATTCTTTAATTGGAAATCTGATAACGCAATTAGCCGAATCCGGGGTGGTCGGTGACAGCTCGGTGGTGGTGGTGACCCACTCATCTCTCCTTCCGTTCAATTCTACATATGGTGCTTTGCATCTTATTAAGGAACATCGTCACGGTGATAGCTGTATCGCCGTGTTCCGCAAGGGAGGTACATTGTGACCATAGTCGTTTATCCGGGGACCTTTGACCCGATTACCAATGGCCACCTCGATATCGTGCGGCGGGCTGCCAGGTTATTTGACAGGATAGTAATTGGCGTGTACGAAAAATCAAACAAGCACCTGGTATTTACCACTGAGGAACGGGTAGAACTGGTCAGACTGGCAGTAGCCAGTATACCAAACGTTGAAGTAAAATCATTCAGTGGGTTGACGGTTGATTTTGCCAGGAAAGAAAAAGCTCCGGTCATGATCCGTGGCCTGCGGATGAATGCCGATTTTGAAAAAGAATTTGAGATGGCAATGATGAACCGTAAACTGGCTCCAGACCTGGACCTGCTCTGCCTGATGGCCAGACAGGAGTATCAATTTCTCAGTTCCAGCCTGCTGAAAGAGGTAGCTCGCCTGGGTGGTAATATCAGTGACCTCGTACCAGAGCATGTGGCTGAAGCTCTAAGAAAGAAGGTTCACGGTACAATGTAATTGATGAAGATGCCCGGAGTTTTTTACCCAAAACCGCCATTTTAGTAGAAAAGGAGGTAGATGTATGGCGTACAAGATTACGGAGGAGTGCATAAGCTGTGGTGCATGTGAACCGGAGTGCCCGAACGAGGCAATCAGCGAGGGGGAAACAATCTACGTAATTGACCCCCAAAAGTGCACCGAGTGTGTTGGCTCCCATGAATCATCAAAGTGTGTTGAGGTCTGCCCAGTAGACTGCTGTGTACTTGACCCGGCGCACCAGGAAAGCCGCGAGCAGCTTCTGGAAAAGTGGCAGAAGCTGCATCCGGGAGAAACGCCGTCAGGTACCTAGTGGTAACCTGACATTAAATACCATACCGACAATTGCAGAAAGCAAATGGGGGCTACGCGATATGTAGTTTAACAGGATCGTAGCCCCCATATCTAAATCTCTTTTTTCGGCGGTTAATATTTTAGCTTACTGGAAAAAAGAGCGCACCGAGTTAAATTCCTCGGGCAGTAGCGCCAGTACCATAGGGAAGCTGTCCAGGAGAAAGTTAGCCAGAGCCGATTCCGCAATCGGGTCGGATATGCCCAGAAATTGGGTCCACATGGCCAGCAGGGCGCCAGCGAATATGGAGCCCATTATCAGACCGAAGAGTGCCCCACCCAGCCGGTTTACCCAGCCCAGCAGTACGATGGAGGCCAGCCACTTCAGAACGCCGGCGATTATGCTGGCAATGAGTATAATGACGACGAGTATTATGGCGAAGGCCACCACCCGGGCCAGTGTCTCCTGGGGTATGAAGGTAAGCTTATCCGCCAGGGCTACGTAAAAACGACCGGCCAGAATGACGCCAACAATTACTCCGACAAGTGTCAGCGCCGTTTTGATGATGCCGATTTTCAGGCCAGTTAATGCGGTGATGCCGATTATCACAATTATTACGATATCAAGCCAGCTCATGGTTTTTCAGCCCCTTTACAAGTACGACTCTCAGTCCCCTTTTTCTTGTTTTACATTTTACCATTATTATCATTCGTAGTGCAGCGCGTCAATAGGGTTGAGGCGGGCGGCTCTCATTGCCGGGTACAAACCGGAGGCAAGACCAATAAAAACTGAGACTGAGACAGCCAAGATTACAATAAATGGCGATACCACCGCGTTGATTGTGAACCCACCAAGGT
>SOKS01000177.1 GCA_004375725.1 Dehalococcoidia bacterium
GTCCGTCCAGAGAAACCTAGCACAATTCCACCTCTTAACTACGCAGTTAGGTTCAATAACCACGCCTTCTTCTTATTCCCTTCAGTCTGATAGCCTTTGATTAACAAAAGCAAGGTGGTGGGAATATTCAGGATCGGAAAGAGTTAAAGCGGGAAACAGAAAATGGCTCGGTTGGAATTGATGCAGCACTGCCTGATATCAATTCTGTTACCATGCGTCCAGTTACTGGACTGAGCAAAATGCCTTTCGTCCAGTGACCGGTCGCCAGATAAACGCCGTTCCAGCCGGGAACCTCGCCGATTATGGGCAGTCCGTCAGCAGCGAGCGGTCTGAGGCAAGCTGTCTGCAATACAACTTCGGCTCCGATTAACGAAGGCACCATGGTCACCAGGCTATCTATCAGTTTGTCTCTGCCTGCTGTCGAGGGTTCTTCGTCAAAACCGGCATCTTCATGAGTGGCACCATGGTAGATAAGTGCATCCTGTCTGGTGGTGGTGATGTAGTTGGTGTCCCAGGCAAGTATAGTGGCAAAAGGTGGCCCTGAAGCCCGGACTCTCAGCGTCTGCCCTTTTTGCGGCCTGACGGGTACGGGAAAATCCAGAGACGAAGCGGCCAGCCCGGTCCATGGTCCCATGGCCAGAACCGTGCAATCGCAGGCAATATCACCTGACGACAGCTGGACAGCGGTTAACCTGGCGCCTTTTCTTTTCAGGCCGGTGAACCGTCCATTGCGGATTTCAGCCCCGTATTTCTCGGCAGCCTGAGCTAAGGCCAAAACGTATCGGTAGCTGTCCAGTTCTCCCGCATCCTCGCTGTAGGCCGCCCCTATTATCTCAGGGGAAATCCTGCTATCTATTAAATGAACGGCATCACCATTTAACCACCGTATTTTAAATCCTTGCTGTTGTAGCATTTCGACTTTGTTCTTGATTTCCTGTGCTTCAGCCCGGGTAAATGCCAGCGTGAGGATTGCTGACTGGCGAAAATAATAATCGATCCCCGACTCTGCTACCAGTTGTTGATAGAGCTCTTTGTGTAGTTGAAAACTTTTTGTGGTCAGAGGCAGCATGGTTTCCAGGTATTCCGGGACTGCCACCTGCGGGTTGAGAATACCCGGGGCATAACCTGAAGCATGGGCCCCGATGCTGTCTTGTTCCACGACAATAACTTTCACGCCTTCCCTGCTTAAAAAATAGGCAATGGCGCATCCGATAGCGCCGGCGCCTATGATGATGACGTCAGCTTTTTCTGCTGCCATATCAATACTTCATCTCCAAGCATTTTATGGTGGTTATCTGGTCACGCGGGTTCCATTAAAGTGTATAAATCTTATTAAGCTTAATACATCAGGTCCAAACAGGGGGTGGTATTCCTCCAATATCGCTAACAACGTCGATTATTGCCGGCTGGTCCATAGCCAGAGACTCATGCAGTGCCGCTTTTAATTCGTCCGGTTTTCTCACCCGTATACCAGAGCAGCCCATAGCTTTGGCTACCCTGGAGAAGTCGACATCGGTAAATTGCCATATTTCATCTGGATGGCCACTACTGCCGGCGTATACTTTTTCGGCACTTTTTTTCACCTGATTCAGGGAATGATTATTATTCACTATGGTTAAGACATTAATACCATATCGGCGGGCTGTTTCCAGTTCTGCCAGGTGATACCAGAACCCTCCATCCCCGGTGAAGCATATTACAGGCCTGTCAGGTAGAGCACATTTAGCGCCCAGTGCCGCCGGAAAGGCCCATCCCAGAGAGCCAGCACACCGTATATAGGTTTGTCCGGTGTGTTTTAGATCTATCATGGTGCCGGTCCAGATTGCGGAATGACCGGTGTCTGAAATTAAAATAGCGTCTTCTGGAAGGAAGTCTGTAATCTCCTGGCACAGGCGCTCGGGTCGGATAGGTACATCGCTGGAATGGTACATTTGCTTAATCTGGTCTTGCCATTCTTTCTGGTACTGATTTATGCGCTGAAGCCAGTCCTTCCTCAGCTCGACAGGCTCTATTGTCTCAATCAAGCAACGTAGTGTTACTTTAGCATCTCCGACAATGCCCACCTTTGCCGGATAGTTTCTGCCAAGTTCTAAAGGGTCGATATCCATTTGAATAATAGCGGTGCCTGAACGGGGAATTTTCCAGTCATTGGTGACCTGGCTGCCGGTGCGACTACCGATGAATAGTACCAGGTCTGCTTCGGAAACAGCCCGGTTTGCGCACTGAGCGGAATACGACCCTACTACGCCAACCGCAAGAGGGTGGTCATCTCGAATCATTCCCTTACCGTTCAGCGAAGTCGCTACCGGGATTGAGAGTCTTTCCGCAAACTCAACTAATTCAGTACCAGCCTGGGAGGCTTTTACTCCTCCGCCAGCCACTATGATTGGCCTCTGTGACTGGCCAAGGACTTTGGCTGCTTGCCGGATTAAATCTCGCTCTGGCTCCGGTCTAAAGACGGGATAGTGGCTATACTGTTCTTCAATTACAACTTCTAGGTCAGCCCTTTGCTCCATGATTATTTCACCTCTAACCCCTTGAAATTCCAGATGAACCGGTCCCGGCGGTCCGGAAACTGTCTCTCTGAAAGCCTGACGAAGGAGCAAAGGTAATTGCTCAGCTGAATCAACGGTGGCATTGAACTTGGTGACCGCGTCAAACATGGATTTATGCTCGATTTCTTGATAAGCGTGCCGGTATCTGTATAGAGATTTTCGGCGACCGGTAATGGCAATTACGGGGGACAAACCAAGATAGGCATCTTGGAGCCCTGCCGCCAAATTGGCGGCGCCAACGGATTGTGCCATGCAAATTCCTGGCTTATGCGAGACGCGTGCATACCCATCCGCCATATAGGCAGCCGCCTTTTCACTATGAGTCAATATCCGCTTTATACCGTGCTTTTCCATTTCCATCAGACCTTCGTGAAGTATGGCTGGAACAAAGAAAACATGAGACACACCATAGCCTTGAAAGATTCGGGCGATATATTGTGCACCACTCATCATGACCATGTGAATTCCCGTCCTTTATGTTTGTTTAAATGAAGTTGGGCCGCTGGCATATTTTATATTAGCTTGTATTATCAAGTAAATTGTAACCGTTGTCCATGGGCTAAAGGGAGTTTCAGGGAACACAAATATATTTGTATTCAACCATAAGAATTGTTAATATTTCAATATTAATGGCTGATGACCTAAGCAAATGTTAAAGCGTTATTGCATGGTAACTGGTCCCGTTTTTAGGGGGGCTGTCAATTGATGATTTTCTTGACATCTAATAGTGCCGGAGTGTAACATAGCGATTATCATAGACGAGTCAAATTAACAGTCAACTTGGGAATAGACGTGAGTCTATTTCACGTCTATTGAAACGAAAGAATCCTTAAAACCCCAACGAAGTCATAGTCATCGATCAAGGTTAAGGAGAAAGGAAGTGACCATAATGAAGTCAGAAGAAACAATCAGAAAAATCACGGAACATACCTACGGCACCTGGAAAGCTCAAAAGGGATGGAAGACACCGGTATACATTAAAGACGCCGAAGGTGTCTACATGTATGATACGAATGACAAGCGCTATCTTGACTTCTCATCCCAGTTAATGTGCACGAACCTTGGTCATAAGAACAAGGCAATTATTGAGGCCATTGTCAAGCAGGCGGAAAGATTACCTTACATCGCTCCCATATTTGCCCAGGAAGCAATGGAAAGTGCCACCGAGGCTCTTCTCTCGGTGGTGCCTGCCAGCCTGAGCAAGTTTTTCTTTTCCACGTCCGGAACTGAAGCCAATGAAGCAGCCGTAATGATATTGCGTCAATACATGGCACCGAAATACAAGATAATCTCGCGATATCATTCCTATCACGGCGCCACCATAGCCGGTTTATCACTCACCGGTGACCCGAGGCGATGGTTTGCGGAACGGGCCAGATTTACCATGCCGGGCGTTTGCTTCGCTCCAGATGCTTACTGCTATAGATGCCCGTTTGGACTAACTTACGGCAATTGTAGTATTCAATGCGCAGAGTACGTTGATTATATGATCAAGGAAGAAGGCAACGTGGCGGCCGTGTTCGTTGAGCCAGTGGTGGGAACCAATGGCAGAATAGTGCCACCGCCCGAGTACTTTCCGCGCCTGAGACAGATCTGTGATGAGAACGATGTTCTGCTGGTGGTTGATGAGGTAATGAGCGGCTGGTATCGCACCGGAACCGTGTTTGCAATGGAGAACTGGAACGTCACACCGGACATCCTGGCTACGGCAAAAGGGTGCACAAATGCCTATACCCCTCTCGGTGTTACCATGACGTCGAAGAAGATTGCGGACTACTTTGAAGAAGAGCCACTGATTCAAGGACATACGTATGCCTTCCATCCGCTGGTAATGTCGGCCGTCGCCCCGGCGATAGCCGAGTTCAAGAAGCTGATGGCAACGGGACATCCCCAGAAGGTAAGCCCATATCTCGAGAAAAGGCTGTATGAGCTTGAGGACCGCCACCCGTGCATCGGAGATGCGCGAGGCATCGGCCACTTCTGGAGCCTGGAGATAGTGAAGAACCGGAAGACAAAGGAGAGGTTCAATACCAAAGCGGATAAGTTCCTTAAACCCCTGATGACCGATAAAATAGCTGCAGAAGCACAGAAGCTCGGCCTTTACATGCAGGCATGGTACGACAACCTGATTATTGCGCCGCCGCTAATCATTACGGAAAGCCAGGTAGACGAAGGAATAGAAATCCTGGACAAAGCACTGGCGGTTGCCGACCAGGAGGTAGTCCATACCGATACGCCTGGCTCGAGGAGTTCTGCGGCCTTTAAGAAGTAATACTCTGGATGATTTATATTTGCGCTGATTGCTTGAAAATTGACAAATCTTAAATTAAGTTGACCTGCCTCGATAATTTGGTCCACCTTTTAAGTTAGTGTCACCGGCATAATAG
>SOKS01000187.1 GCA_004375725.1 Dehalococcoidia bacterium
CGGAAAAAAATTGATGACGTTGATGCCAGGGTCGTCGAGCTCATTGGCGAGCGAATACGCATTGCCGAAGAGATAGGCAGGGGCAAGCGGGCAAAGGGAAGCTCGATTGAAGACCGGGAAAGAGAGAAGACGGTACTGGAGAACGTCAAACACATTGCCAGAAAGCAAAATATCGACATTGATGGGGAAGCACTGGCAAGCATCTATGAGCGCATCATCTCCGCCTGTAAAAATAAAGAGGGCATTACGGTTGCCTTCCAGGGCGAGGCGGGCGCTTACAGCGAGGAAGCCGCATTTCAATTCTTCGGTACGTCAATAGCGCTCAGGCCCTGCGAGACGCTGGAAGAAGTCTTCAAAGCGGTGGAGGAGGCAGGGGTGCAACTTGGCGTCGTGCCGGTGGAAAATTCGCTGGAAGGGAGTATCAGCCGGGCCTACGACCTTATGCTGGAATCCGGTCTCCGCGTATGTGGCGAGACCGAGTTAAGAGTAATCCATTGCCTCATTGCCGGCCCTGACGCCAATCTGGATACGGTGAAGAAGGTATATTCGCATCCTCAGGCACTGGGACAATGCCGTAATTTTCTGAAGCACCTGAACGCGACCCTGATTCCCAGCTATGATACCGCGGGCAGCGTTAAGATGATCAGGGAACAGGGGTTAACGGACAGTGCGGCCATCGCCAGTGCCCGGGCCGCCGAAATCTATGGCATGAAGGTCATCGCCAGAGAGATAGAGGACAACCCCAACAATTTCACCCGGTTCTTCATCCTGGCCGGAAAAGACGCGCCACCAAGCGGGCAGGATAAAACCTCGATTGTTTTCTCAACCAAGAACCAGCCAGGCGCGTTGTATGAAGCCCTGGGTGAGTTTTCCCGTCGCCATATTAACCTGAGCAAGCTGGAATCCAGGCCAACGCGTCAAAAGCCCTGGCAGTACAATTTCTATCTCGATTTCGAAGGTCACCGCGAGGATGCCGCCGCCCGCGAGGCACTGGCGAATGTGGAGAGGCTGTCAATTTTCCTTAAGATACTGGGCTCGTATCCAAAGGCAAAAGGACGACTTTGAGGTGCATATTTGAAAGTTGCCATAATTGGCGGTTCGGGGAAGATGGGGCGGTGGTTTGCCCGCCATCTGCTGGCAGAGGGCGACGAGGTGGTAATCAGTGGCCGAACCGAAAGCAAAGTCATGGAAGCCAGGCGGGAGCTTGGCGTTGACGCTGCCTCAAGTGTAGAGGCGGTCAAAGACGCTGACGTTATACTGCTCTCGGTGCCGATAGAGACTTTTGAGGACATCGTTGCCGAGCTGGCCCCCCATATCCAGCCGGAGCAGGTGGTGGTTGATGTTACCTCGGTGAAGGTCATGCCCGTGGCCGCCATGCACCGGCACCTGAAGACCAGACTGGTACTGGGGACACACCCGCTCTTTGGCCCGGGGGCGAAAGGGATTACCGGCCAGAACTTTGTGTTAACGCCAACGAACAATGAGGAAGAGGCGCTGGCTGAGAAGGTCAGGGATTATCTGGAAACAAGGGGTGCCAGAGTCAGCCTGATGACACCTGAGGAACACGACGATAAAATGGCCGTCATTCTCGGGCTTTCTCATTTTATTGCCGTGGTAGCTGCCGATACGCTCATCAGTTCTAACAAGGTCGCACAGCCAACGGCGCTCGGCGGCATTACCTACAAGGTATTGCTTACCCTGGTGGAAAGTGTTATTTCGGAGAATCCGGAGCTTTATGCTTCGATCCAGATGAATTTACCTGGCGTTGCGGAAATTGAGGCGCTATTCCAGGCAAAGGTGGCGGAGTGGGCGGAAATGGTGAGGAAAAAGGACCGGGGCGCGTTTATACGGCAGATGAAAACGCTGAAAAGCAGGCTGGAAAAAGACAACCCCGAATTCGGCAAGGCTTACGAGAACATGTACCGGCTCGCTGAGGGATTATAATTCTTATTTCACTTCGTATGAGCCGAAAATAAAGTCCAGGTCCGCCTGCAATGCGGACACCTTCTCTGGCGGGAAAAGCTTATCGTCACTGTCCAGCATTACCTTGGTTTCCGTTTTGACTGAGCCAACAACGTGGGTCCGCAGGCATTCTTTTTCTTCGCCAGCGGCATCCTGGGCTCTGAAGGTCAGAGTACCCCGGGTGATAAATGAGGATGTATCGCCGGGTAGGGCGTACGTTTCCATCTTTTCCTCGCCCAGGCTGGCCCCCTGCTTCAGGATGGAATCTCTTATTTCGGCGTAGAGCAGCTCGGGATTAACCTCTCGGTAAGTCTTCCTTATCTGCATGTAATGTAACCTCCGTCTCCCTACCTAATGATTGGATTTTTACCCGTATTTGTCAAGTTAAGATAGCAGTTCAAAGGATAAATTTATTCCACGTATTCGAATATTTTTACCGAGGGCACATTGCCCACCCCGGCCTGATATGAGGACTCCGGCGACTGGTAAACCAGTTTGTAGTGCTTTAATGCCTCTAGAGGCACCGGGCTGATAAACGGCGTTTCCCCAACGATCTGGAACTGCCCCGATTTCTGGCCTGCCATGTAGTTGTTCGCCTCTTCATAACTGGGGAAAAATTCGATGTTATTGACTACCTTGACCGTGCCACCATCCTGGAATGGCTTTTCTTCGTAGGAAATGACGGCCGTCTGCGCCGGAGTTACCGCCATGCCATCGAAATGGTACAGTCTGACCGCCAGTGAGCGGTAGTATTCAGGGTGAAATAGAGTTACCGGGACAAATTTATTGTTCTCTTGGGGCACGAAGTACGTATCAAGGTATTTCGTGCTTTCCAGTTGTGCCCAGTTTGCCAGTGCCCAGAACTTGCTCGTCGTGGTCTGGTTGTCAAGTATGATATATCTGGCGCCAAGTTTATCGATTATGGCGCTCTCCGGTATGGTCTCCTGTTCCCATCTTGTTTTCCACGCCACTTCCTGAGATGAGTTTTCGCCCTCGGAAAGGAAAAACCTGGCTACATGAAACCCACCAGGACCGGGAGTGAGGTTAACCGGTCGCTGGGCAATACGGGCGATCCAGTATCCATGGTCAACCCAGGCCATGACGGCATAACAGGAGTCAGGATAATCATATTGTTCACCGGGCGAGGGACGCTCATAGAGCCGGTAATAAAAATCAGAGTCGCCAAAAGGTTCCGGTGTATTTTCCTTCATCCAGTCAAGGGAACGTACCCAGGCGTCGGACGGGGCAAAGCGTGCCCCGGAGGCAATGGCTTTCGTCGGCGTTATACCGGGGAAGAAGACGAGGAGAAAGATAATGATTATTACCACAATGATATTAGTGTAGTACAGAGCGGAAGAAAATCCGGCTGGCGACCTCTCTTTATGATGGCTCTTTTTTTGCGGTTCAAGTTTGGGCCTGGAGAACTGTAAAAAGCCGAAACCTTGAGAGAATTGCCAGAATATGTTGGCGATGAGCATTGCTGCCAGGATAGCTACTATCGCCGGGGTAATGCCGGAATAAAAGACGACGTAGACAATGGTGCCCAGGGAGACGAATATATTCAGGTGCTTGGCGGAACGGTGAACCCTCCAGTTTATCTTGAGGTATTGCCATGAGAGAAAACCGGACAACAGGGCCACGTTGATGGCTAAATAGTAGGCAAAGCGACGCTGCCCCAGCGTTGCCAGGAATATTATCAGGCTCCATATTAATAGAATGTTTATCTCGGTGGTAAGTGATTCAGGGAAAAGGCGGCTGTTGCCTATTCTGAATTCAGAAACTCTCCTGCCGAGAAAAATACGCAGGATGTAATAAACGATGAAGTAGAGTAAGAAGATAGAAATGAAGAAGAATCCGGTGTTGAAGTTCCCCCAGACAAGTTCGAAAGTAAACTCACCCCTCGGTGCCATAATCGGCTGCATCTCCAGGATAGTGCGTAATGCAGTCAAATTAAAAACATCTAACGCGTTTCTCATGAAGTCAGGATAAATGGCGCGTCCAATGAAAAGGGCCGCCACACCCAATGCCACCAGTGTGACGGGGTAATAGAATGATTTAATCTTCCAGGCCGTAAATCTTCTGGATATGAAGTGCAGAATGACCGGAACAGCCGTTGCAATAATCAGAGACAGCCACGGTATCATGCTGGAAGAGTTCAGGGTGAACGTGCCGCCGACGAATATCACATAGATTATCAAAGCGATAAAAAACGTGGTTGTGCCTGCCAGCAAGAGGTAACCAGTGCTATTTCGCTTCAGGTGGTCGATGATGAACTGGATAAAAAAGTAGAGAAGGATGATGAAGACAAAGAGCAACCCGCCAATCCAGGTGACGAGATAGATTCCCAGGGAGAGGCCGGTAAGTAAACTGTAGATTACAGGCTTGCGGATTATTTCCCAGTCCCTGTTCCAGAGATGCTCAGGTTTCAGGCCGCTTTCCTGTGCCCGCTTGACCGCCATAATGAGAAACATCATGGTGATGGTGGTGAACAGCGTCTCAGCGACGTGGTGGTCGGTGAAGCCCAGAATCGAGCGCCCCAGGTATTCCCCGGGTAACGTGGCGATTAGACCGGCGGCAATAACCCCGGCCCCGCGCCCGAATAGCTCTTTACCGATGAAATAAACAGGGATGACGGTGAGCGAGGCAAGTACGGCGGGGAAATAGACTGAGATGATATCAATGGTATGCTGAGTTGGTGAGCCGAGGCCGAAGACCCATATTATACCGGCCAGAAGCCAGTCGAAGAACTGGATGTTGCCCAGGTTCATGCCAGAGGGGTAGAGCAGGTATGGGTCAAAGTTAATGAGGTTGGGGAAGTTATGCACCAGGCTATCCACCAGGCGCATATGAAAATAGGCATCAACGCTGGAAAACTTGATCCATTCGCCACTGAAAATCTGGTCGTGCGGAAGATAGGCCCGGATGAACAGTGAAACGCCGAAAAACAGCACCACGAATAGAC
>SOKS01000213.1 GCA_004375725.1 Dehalococcoidia bacterium
TTCATCGTCCGCATCGAGGACACGGACGTTGCTCGTAAAGTAGAAGGGGCGCTGGATGCCATACTGGACGGCCTGCGCTGGCTGGGGCTTGACTGGGACGAAGGACCGGAGGTGGGAGGCAAGTATGGCCCTTATTTTCAGTCGCAGCGGCTTGACCTCTACCGCGAGGCGGCTGATAGACTGGTCGAGCAGGGTGATGCTTATCGCTGCTACTGCTCACCGGAGCGTATGGCGGAAATGCGTGCCGAGCAGCAAAAAAGAAAGCAATCGCCCGGCTACGACCGGCGCTGCCGTGACTTGAGCGAGACAGAGCGCACGCAGAAAGAAACCGAAGGTATCACCCCGGTGGTGCGGTTCAAAATGCCTCTTGAGGGACAGACCAGCTTCAGTGATATCATCTGGGGGGAGATTACGGTGGAGAACAGCACCCTGGATGACTATGTCCTGCTCAAATCGGATGGCTACCCGACCTATCACCTGGCCAACGTGGTTGACGACCATTTGATGGAGATAAGCCATGTGCTAAGGGCAGAAGAATGGCTGTCCAGCGTGCCGCGCCACAAACTTCTTTATCAGGCGCTGGGCTACGAAATGCCGCAGCTGGCTCACCTGCCGATGATACTGGGTCCTGACCGCTCCAAGCTGAGCAAACGGCACGGTGCCGTATCTATCATCGAGTACCGTGAGCAGGGCTATCTTCCCGAGGCCATGTTGAATTTTCTGGCCCTGCTCGGCTGGTCGCTGGACGACAAGACGGATATCATCGCCAGGGATGAACTGGTGAAGCACTTTTCGCTGGAGCGCATCAGCAAAACGGCGGCCATTTTCAATCACGAAAAGCTCGACTGGATGAACGGGGTTTTCCTGCGGGAGCTGAGCCATGAAGAGTTGCTGCGGAAAATCATGCCGTTTTTGGAAAGCGGATTGCCGGAAGCGGTGAAAAGGCCTGTATCTGAAGAATACGTGAGCCGAATTGTGCCACTGATTCGGGAGCGGATAAACACGCTGGCGGAGGCGGCGACATATGCTGACTTCTTCTTTCTCGACGAACTGGAATATGATGCATCTTTGCTGATGGGCAAGAAGATGACCGCCGAAACTACACTCAAGGCACTGAAAGTCGCTCAGGAAAGACTATCATTGCTGGAGAGCTTTGACCATGATTCTTTGGAAGGCACGCTTCGGCCCCTGGCTGAGGAACTGGGGCTCAAGACGGGGCAGCTTTTCAGCCCGCTTCGGGTAGCTACCACCGGCCGCACGGCGGCACCGCCTCTTTTTGAGACGATGGTGGTGCTGGGTAAAGAAAGATGCCTGGAGAGGATAAGAGTCGCGGTGGGAAAGCTGGGAAGTAAATGAAGTTTGCCGAGGTAGAAAAGAGAGAAATCAACAGGACGGTCTTGCGAATATGACCATAACCAACTCTGAACCATCTCGCAATTTCATCCAGGACATTATCGATGGAGACCTCCGAACCAATAAGTACGGCGGTCGGGTCCATACCCGGTTTCCTCCAGAGCCGAACGGCTATCTACACATCGGACACGCCAAGGCCATCTGCCTCAATTTCGGTATCGCCGCTGAGTTCAACGGCCTTTGCAATCTGCGGTTCGATGATACCAATCCCATCAAGGAAGAACAGGAATATATCGACTCAATCATCGAAGATGTGCACTGGCTGGGATTTGACTGGGATGACCGGCGGTACTATGCCTCGGACTACTTCGAGCAAATGTACCAGTATGCGGTGCAGTTGATTAAAGCTGGCAGGGCTTACGTTGATGAACTGAGCGCGGATGAGATTAGAGACTACCGTGGCACCTTGACCCGGCCAGGCAAAGAGAGCCCGTACCGGGGCCGTTCCATCGAGGAAAACCTCGACCTGTTTGAGCGTATGCGGGCCGGCGAATTCCCGGACGGCTCACGCGTGCTCCGGGCGAAGATTGACATGGCTTCTCGGAACCTGAATATGCGCGATCCGGTCATGTACCGCATCCTGCACTCCGAGCACCCCCGCACGGGCGATAAGTGGTGCATCTACCCGATGTACGACTGGGCCCATGGCCTTGAGGATTCCATCGAAGGGATTACCCATTCCATCTGCACGCTGGAATTTGAAGACCATCGTCCACTATACGACTGGTTTCTGGACGAACTGGGCGTCTATCATCCCCGGCAGATTGAGTTTGCCCGACTCAACCTCACCTACACCGTGATGAGCAAGCGTATGCTTCTGGAGCTGGTACGGGAAGGGCATGTGAGCGGCTGGGACGACCCACGGATGCCGACGATATCGGGTTTGCGCAGACGTGGCTACACGCCGGAGTCAATCCGTAACTTTTCCCGGTACATCGGGGTGGCGAAGACCGGCAGCACCATCGATATTGCCTTACTTGAGCACAGCCTCCGCGAGGATTTGAACAAACAGGCGCAACGTGTTATGGGCGTGCTGCGCCCGCTGCGAGTGGTCATTGATAACTATCCGGAAGACCAGGTGGAAGAAATGGAGGCGGTGAATAATCCCGAGGACCCCGGTGCGGGGACACGAAAAGTGCCCTTTTCGCGCGTGCTATATATTGAACGGGAGGATTTTCGCGAAGACCCGCCGAAGAAGTTCTTCCGTCTGGCGCCAGGCCGTGAGGTGCGGCTTCGATACGCATACTTTATCACCTGTGTGGATGTGGTTAAGGATGAGCAAAGCGGAGAGGTGGTTGAGCTTCGCTGCACTTATGATCCAGCCACGCGGGGTGGTGATTCCCCGGATGGACGGAAGGTCAAGGCAACGTTGCACTGGGTTTCGGCTGAGCACGCACTCGAAGCTGAAGTGCGCCTGTACGAGCACTTATTCCGCAAGGAAGACCCGACTGATGTGGATGATGGGGCTGATTTCAAGGCTTATTTGAATCCCGATTCCCTGGAAATATTGCCCTCGTGTCGTGTTGAATCCAGTCTTGCCGGGGCAACACCCGGAAGTCGGTATCAATTCGAGAGGCAGGGCTATTTCTGCGTCGATCCCGATTCATCGGCTGGGAAAATCGTATTCAATCGGACGGTGCCGTTACGGGATACCTGGGCCAAGATAGAGAAGCGGGAGGACAAGTGAATCTCACTGAAGCTCTAGAGAGGTATAACATATGAGTCAATCCGAATATTCTCAGATTCCGGTGGAAAAACTGGTGGAGTTGTGCTCACGAAGCGCCTATACCCTTGACGGTCTCTGGTTCACGCTGGTGGAGGAGAAATACGGTATTGATGCGGCTCTGGAAATAGATATCGAGGTCTGGCGGAAATTGTGTCTGGTGCAGGCAAGAAGGGTGCCGAAATACCTGCCGATTAAGGAAAGCAGCCCGATGCGACGGCTTATCAGGGTCATCGAACTCGACCCGGTGCTGAACGTTTTCAAGCCGAAGGCTGTGGAGCTTACCGATGAGCGGGCGGTGCTGCGTTTCACCGACTGTCCGCCGCAGAAGGCGAGGGTCAGGGATGGAAGAGGGGAATTTCCCTGCAAGTCGGTGGGTAAGGCATACCTCAACTCCTATATCGAGGTAATTGACCCCAGAATCAAGTTGACCTGTGTGACCTGTCCTCCGGACGCACATCCGCCGGAGTACTGGTGCCAGTGGCAGTTCGACCTCCAGGAGTAGGCTTGCTGCCATATTAGGGTAATAGGGGGAGGTAGTCAGGGCATGGTAAAAAGAAATCCCAAGAGGACAGCGCACGAATGGTTCAAGTTTTCCGTCTTGCTTCTGGATGAGGCGGTAGCCATAGCCCTCATCCTCCTTGTCCTATGGTATTTTAAAATCGATATTCCTCTCTGGGTGGCAGTTGTGGCAGCTCTGTTACTTGGTTTGCTCGTTTTTATTACGTACAAATTGGTCATACCCAGTTTTCACGTCAGGCAGGTTACCGGTCGGGAAGGCATGATTGGTCTGGTGGGTGAAGTAATTGAACCACTAACTCCCAGCGGTGTGATACGGATTGAGGGTGAATACTGGAAAGCAAGATCGGTGGCAGGAAATGTGTCGGCGGGGCAAGAAGTCGAAATCCTGGATTTGAAAAAGCACGTTCTGGGGGTGAAGCGCAAAGAGCAGTAATTATCGGCCATTGTAATTATGGAACCTGAATACATTGCGTTGTATAAGTCGGGCGAATTAGCGCATCGTGCCAGAACGCTGGAGGCGCGGTTGCGTTCCTGTGATATCTGTCCGCGGGAGTGCGGCGTAAATCGATTGAAAGATGAAAGGGGTTTCTGTCATTCCGGCTATCTGCCGATAGTCGCGGCGGTTTGTGCCCATCATGGAGAAGAACCGGCCATATCCGGGGATAAAGGCTCGGGAGCCATCTTCTTCGGCAACTGCAATCTGCGCTGTGCTTACTGCCAGAATCACCAGATAAGCCAGAACCACAAGACACAGCAGAGCAAACAGGTTGACCATCAGACGCTGGCCAGGCACATGCTTTACCTCCAGGATGAGCTGGGCGGTCATAATATCAACCTGGTATCACCGTCTCACTTTGTCCCGCAACTGGTAAAGGCGGTGCTGGAAGCGGTGCCTTTGGGCTTGCGCATACCTCTGGTCTATAACACCAGTAGCTACGACTCGCTGGATACCTTGAAGGTGCTTGATGGCATAATCAGTGTTTATCTTGCCGACCTCAGGTATGCCTCGAATAAGTGGGGGCGAAGATTTTCACGGGTTTCCGACTACGTGGAACGTGCCAGGGACGCGATTAAAGAGATGTACCGGCAGGTTGGCAACCTGGTGGTGGATGAAGATGGCATTGCGCAAAGGGGTTTAATCGTGCGGCACTTAATACTGCCCAACAGCCTGGCGGGCAGTCGCGAATCGCTTGCCTGGCTGGCCAGCGAAGTTTCCCCGGCGGCGACGGTCAGCGTTATGGCGCAATATTACCCTGCCCACCG
>SOKS01000040.1 GCA_004375725.1 Dehalococcoidia bacterium
GTGGGTTCGATGTAGTAGCCCTGGCGACAGATTTCCACCAGCGCTTTCCTGATTTCGCCCTCGCTCACGACCAGAAATTCACCGCCGGTCTGCCGGACGGCGTTGATGATTTGCCGGCCTCTTACGGGGCTGGCTATGGCGATACCCTCGGCCAGCGTTTCTCTGGTGTCTACTGGCGGGACTTCGGGCTGGTTTTCCTGGTAAGCATGGTAAAGAGGTGCGCAGTTTTCCGCCTGCACGCCGATTATTTTAGGTAGATGGCCGATAATCCCTGCCTGTAGCAGCTCTCGGAAGCCGATATAGGCACCGAGCAGAAGCGTTCCGTTGCCAACGGGCAGAATAACGGTATCAGGAGGCCTCCAGCCAAGCTGCTCTCCGACTTCAAAGGCAAAGGTTTTAGTCCCCTGGAAGAAAAAGGGGTTCCAGGCGTGGCTGGCGTAGTACGTCTTTTCTGCGGCCAGCAAAGCCGCCTGCGCTGTGTCCTCCCTGGTGCCGGGTATCTGGTGCAATGTGGCACCGTAATGCCTGATCTGAGCCAGCTTTCCCGCGGAGGTATTTTCGGGTACAAAAATGTGACAGTTGATATCGGCTTTGGCACAGTAGGCGGCAATTGCTGAGCCGGCGTTTCCGGAGGAATCCTCAACCACTTCTTTTATGCCCAGCTCTCTCACCTTGCTGATGAGGGCAGAAGCCCCTCTATCCTTGTAAGAGCCGGTGGGGAACAGCTGGTCCTGTTTGATGAAAACAGCTTTTCCGTCAATCATAACTTCGGTTAATGGCGTAAACCCTTCATCGAGGGAAATAATACTGGCGTCGTCCTCCAGAGGGATGGCTTCGCGGTAGCGCCACATGGTTGGCTTTCTCCGGTTTATCCTGGTCAGGTCAAATACCGGCGGAAAGTCAATGTCCAGAATGCCGCCGCAGTCACACTGCCATCGCGGTTCGTCAAGCGGGTATGATGCCTTGCATTCCGTGCAGACAAGTTGACTCATTTGGATTCCTGTTTATGTTTTAACGGCGGCAATGGCGTCAATCTCTACCTGGAGGCCAAAGTGCAAATTTGGGGCTGGCACCGCGGTGCGTGCCGGACGGTGCTCGCCGAAAAACCGGGCATACACGGCATTAAATCGCTCCCAGAGCGATATATCAGCGAGGTAAACGGTTACCTTCAATACGTGATTCATATCGCTGCCGGCGGCTTTCAGTATCTCGGCGATGTTTTTCAGCGCCTGTTCCGCCTGCTCTTCAATCGGACCGGTTATTTTCTCTCCGGATTCCGGCTCAATCGGCAGCTGACCGCACACGTAGACCGTATCGTCATGGACGATGGCCTGCGAGTAGTGCCCTCCCGGTCTGGGTGCTTTTTCGGTAAATATCACTTTCACTTTCCGTTTCACCTCCTTCACCGCTGCTGGTGCTATTCTGAATTAACGGCCGTTCGCTGTCAATGCCCGGTAAAATAAAAAGAAAAGGCACAGAATTTGCTCTGTGCCTCTTTGCTGGCGGGTTTGTTTACTGGCAGTTCGTTACTTTATTTCCGAGTGGTACTGCTGTAACGATTTCACTTCTGCCTTGACCTGGCGATGGGCGGCGATACCCTTCGCGGCCGCCATGGCTGCGGCCAGTGTGGTGATATACGGCACCTTGTACTTGATGGCCGCTTTGCGAATGTATGAGTCGTCATACTGGCTCAGCTTGCCACTGGGCGTATTGATGACCAGCTGTATCTCGCCGTTCATAATGCCGTCAGCGATATTGGGTCTTCCTTCATGCATTTTCAGTATCATTTCCGACGGGATGCCTTGGCTGGCCAGGGACTCATGCGTGCCCTGGGTGGCTTTGATTTTAAAGCCAAGCCTGGTAAATTGTTCGGCGACTTCAGACACGGCCGGCCGGTCTTTCGGTGAAACCGTAATCAGGATGGTGCCATCTAGTGGAAGCAACTGCTGGGCGGCGACCTCTGCCTTGAAAAAAGCCAGACCAAAAGAATCGGCAATGCCGAGCACCTCACCGGTGGAGCGCATCTCCGGCCCCAGAATGGGGTCAACTTCGGGGTACATGTTGAAGGGGAAAACCGCCTCTTTCACGCCGTAATGCGGGATATTTCGGGAACTGAGACCAATCTCGTGCAGTTTCTTGCCCAGCATGAGCTGGGTGGCAATGCGGGCCATGGAAACATTGCATACCTTTGATACCAGCGGCACCGTTCGCGAGGCCCGGGGGTTGGCCTCCAGCACGTATACCACGTTGTTGGCAATAGCGTACTGGATATTCATCAGACCGGTGACATTGAGCTCCCGGGCAATCTTCCTGGTATATTCATAAATGGTGTCAATGTGCTCCGGGGCCAGGCTGACAGGCGGGATAACGCAGGCTGAGTCTCCGGAATGTATGCCCGCCAGTTCAATGTGCTCCATGACGGCAGGCACAAAGGCATCCGTGCCATCAGCGATGGCGTCCGCCTCCGCCTCAATCGCGTTTTCCAGGAACTTGTCAATCAGTATGGGGCGGTCCGGGGTAACGCCCACGGCTGCCGCCACGTATTCCCGGAGCATCTCTTCGTCATAGACGACCTGCATCCCTCTTCCGCCCAGCACGTAGGACGGGCGCACCATAAGGGGATAACCGATTTGCGCGGCGACTTTCAGCGCTTCATCGAGATTACTGGCCATGCCCGATTCCGGCATCGGTATCCCCAGTTCGCGCATGCGCTGGCGGAATCGGTCCCTGTCCTCGGCAAGGTCGATGGCCTCAGGTGACGTACCCAGGATGTTCACGCCCGCTTCGGCCAGCTCGTTGGCAATGTTGAGCGGCGTCTGGCCGCCGAACTGGACAATGACGCCTTTCGGCTTTTCCTTCTGGTATATACTAAGGATATCTTCCACCGTCAGCGGCTCGAAGTAGAGCTTATCCGAAGTGTCGTAATCTGTGGAGACCGTTTCCGGGTTGCAGTTGACCATAATGGTCTCATAACCTTCGTTGCGCAGGGCAAAGGCGGCATGGACACAGCAATAGTCAAACTCGATTCCCTGGCCAATGCGGTTCGGCCCACCTCCCAGCACCATGACCTTTTGCCGACCGCTGCTCGTCGTCTTGTCCGGGCCATTGTATGTGGAGTAGTAATAGGCGGCGTTTTCCACACCGCTTACCGGCACCGGCTCCCAGCCCTCCACTATGCCGACGGACATGCGTTTCTCGCGGATTTCTTTTTCCTTCACACCCAAGAGTTGTGCCAGGTAACGGTCAGCAAAGCCGTCCTTCTTCGCCTGAATGAGCAGGTCGTCCGGCAGGGGTTTACCCCGGTATTTCAGAATCTGCTCCTCAAGTTCCACCAGCTCCTTCATCTGGTTGATAAACCAGGGTTTCAAGTATGTTTTCTCATAAAGTGCCGGCACATCGGCGCCCTTGCGCAGTGCTTCGTACATGATGAACTGTCGCTCACTGGTCGGCTGGTTGAGCATCTCCATGAGCTCGTCCAGCGATTTCTGATGGAAGTCTTTGGCAAAGCCAAGCCCGTAACGGCCGTTCTCCAGTGAACGGATTGATTTTTGCAGGGCTTCCTTGTAGTTCTTGCCGATGCTCATCACCTCGCCAACGGCACGCATCTGGGTGCCGAGCTTGTCCTCGGCGTCCTTGAATTTCTCAAAATCCCAGCGGGCGAACTTGACCACCACGTACTCGCCACAGGGGGTATATTTTTCCAGCGTGCCTTCCCGCCAGTAGGGGATTTCGTCGAGGGTGAGACCGGCGGCCAATTTGGAGGAGATGAGGGCGATTGGGAAGCCGGTAGCCTTGGAGGCGAGGGCCGAGGAGCGTGACGTCCTCGGATTGATCTCGATGACCACCACGCGACCGGTCTTCGGGTCGTGGGCAAACTGAATGTTGGTGCCGCCGATTACCCTTATCGCCTCCACAATCCGATAGGAATACTCCTGAAGGCGTTTCTGGAGTTCCTGGTCAATGGTCAGCATGGGTGCCGTGCAGAACGAATCACCGGTATGGACGCCCATGGCATCCACGTTCTCGATAAAACAGACGGTAATCATCTGGTTTTTCCGGTCGCGCACCACCTCCAGTTCCAGTTCTTCCCAGCCGAGGACTGATTCCTCAATGAGTACCTGGCCGATAATGCTGGCCGCGATGCCACGACTGGTCACCGTTCTTAGCTCCTCGATGTTATAGACCAGTCCACCGCCGGTACCGCCCATGCAGTACGCCGGGCGGACCACCACCGGGTAGCCGAGCTCCGTCGCCGCCTTTTCCGCATCCTCGACGCTGTACACGGCCTGGCTGCGCGGCATGTCAATGTCCAGACGCTGCATCGTTTCCTTAAAGGCGATTCGGTCCTCACCGCGAATGATGGCGTCAATTTCAACGCCAATGACTTCGACGCCGTACTTATCAAGGACGCCGGCACGTGCCAGCTCGGCGCTCAGGTTCAGGCCCGTCTGCCCGCCGAGGTTGGGCAGCAACGCGTCGGGTCGCTCCTTCTCGATGATTCTGGTCACCGACTCCAGGTTCAACGGTTCGATATAGGTAACATCGGCCATCTCGGGGTCAGTCATGATGGTGGCCGGGTTTGAATTCACCAGGACGATTTCATAGCCCAGGCTGCGCAGCGCTTTGCACGCCTGTGTACCGGAGTAGTCAAACTCGCAGGCCTGCCCGATGACTATGGGCCCGGAACCGATAATCATTATCTTGTGGATATCATCCCTTCGCGGCATGCAGACGCCTCCTATCTATTCCGAAACATGGTTATCTCAGTAATATCAGCCGACTAAATGAAAAAAGCGCGGGTTT
>SOKS01000206.1 GCA_004375725.1 Dehalococcoidia bacterium
TCAGGGGTCGGGCGGTGACATTGGCGATAACGGGGATGGATGGGTCGGCAAAGGTGAGCCGGGAAATAATCTCCGTCATGTCCTCAACGACGGGCTGCATCAATGGAGTATGAAACGCCGCGCTTACCGGCAGCGGTATCACACGGGCCGCCCCCCTGTCTTTGGCCAGTGCCATGGCCTGAGAAACACCATCGCTATCGCCGCCTATAACCATCTGACCCGGCGAATTCCTGTTCGCAATGCAGGCTCCCGTCTGCTGGCATATCTCAAGCAGCGACGATTCCTCAAGGCCGATAACCGCCGCCATGCTTCCGGGGCGGACAGCGTCGGCTTCATGCATCCGACGACCCCGCTCCCTTGCCAGATAGACCGCGGTCTTGAAATCAAACACGCCGGATACAGCCAGGGCAGTATATTCGCCGAGGCTGTGGCCGGCTACAAACCGGGCCTGCGGCAAAGCGGAATTCACCTCGCGGGCAGCCTCCAGGCAGGCATAACTGACAATCAATATCGCCGGCTGGGCATTTATGGTCTGACGCAGCGCCTCCTCAGGTCCTTCAAAACATAGTTTGGAGAGAGGAAATCCCAGCACTTCATCAGCCTGTTGGAAGACAGCCTTCGCTGCAGCGAAGTTCTCATACAGGTCACGCCCCATACCCGCCCACTGCGAGCCCTGACCGGGGAAGACATAAGCTACATTAGTTGCTTCAACCATGGATTTTCACTGCGAGCTAAATCGGTGAAAAGAGTTTTATTCCGACCTTGCTGGCGGGCCTGATACCTTGATGACCTCTCGGCCAGCATAGGTACCACAGTTGGGGCAGGCATGATGCGGCAACTTTGGGTTATGGCACTGGGGGCAGTAATCCAACTGGGGGGCCTTCAATGCCAGATGACTTCGCCTTTTACCACGGCGTGCCTTGGATAATTTTCTTTTCGGTAACGCTCCCATAATTTACGCTTCCTCTCGTGAACTACGATAGATTCATCAGTTTCGACCAGCGCGGGTCAAATGTCCGCACGGGGCAGTCACAGGGCCCCTGATTCAAATTACGCCCGCATTCAGGGCACAATCCAGCACAGTCTTCACGGCACAGCGGTTTCATTGATATTGTCAGCAGCGTGTACTGGCGTACTGCTTCACTCAAATCAATTACGTGATGCTCATCAATGGTGAATGAACCGGGCTCCCTTGAAGACTCAATCGGCAGTCCGCTGGTGACGTCAATGGTCTGAATATATTCCTCCTCAAAGCTAATACTCAGTGGGTAACGAAACGCGCTCAGGCAGCGGCTGCAGGTGAAGTCGAGAGCGGTGTGCAGTTCTCCCCTGGCCAGAATACCGCGCTGCGTTCTCAAAAAGCTGATTTCACCGCTTACCTTGCGGCCAGGTTGGTCTTCAGCAATATCAATCGTCTCGTCTATTTTATATTTACGGGATGACCCGATGGATTCCTTGAGTAACTGGGAAACATTTATCTGCATAACACCCGCCTCCACGCCAGCCAGTTCCTTCTATTATAGTTCAAGCGGCATATTCGCCGCAAGCTCGGTTAGACAGAGCGCTACGAGTTCACAGACTTGGTTATGGTGATAAGACCATCATTCAGGTAATCTCTTTTGGCCCCGGTAAGCCGGTTCCTGGCTAACAACACTTCCAGCCCACCCTGCACCAGGTAATCTTTGAAACAACGATGATGATTCCTGCCAGCGAAAAACTCGATGGCCCTGACCAGGTAGGATATTGGCTTTCTGGGTAGGGGAACCTGGAAATCGAGGAAAAGCAAAGCGCCACCCCTTTTGACCACCCGCTTCATCTCCGAGATTATATTATCACGAGCCTCTCTCTCTTTTTCATGCAGGGCTAAAGAAATAGATACGCCGTCAAACACGTTATCCTTAAAGGGTAACTTTTGCGCATCCGCCCGCTGGAACGACACACCCTTTAAACCTCGATTTCTTTTATCTTTCCTCGCCAGTTTGAGCATATTCAGGTCCAGGTCTATACCTGTTGCCATAATGCCAGCCTGGGCATAGTGAAACACCTGGTCGCCGGTCCCACAGCAGACATCTAAGACCCTGTCACCAGCTTTCATTCCGGAAAATTTCACGGTATAAGCCCTCAGGTTACTTAATAGAGGGTCAATTATGGTCGAATAGTTAAAAAACAGCATGACACCAGCCCGCAAACTTGAGGAGAAGTCGTTGCTTACCGTTTCTTCAGCTTCTCGGTGAGCATCGGCACCACCTGGAACAGGTCGCCCACGATGCCATAGGTGGCTACCTCAAAGATGGGGGCATTGGGGTCTTCATTGATGGCAACGATACACTCCGAGGTCTGCATGCCCACCACGTGCTGCAAGGCGCCGGAAATGCCAACGGCGATATACAGTCTGGGGCAGACTGTTTTCCCGGTCTGGCCTATCTGGTGTGAGTAGGCAGTCCACCCTTCATCCACCGCAGCGCGCGTGGCACCCACCGCCGCACCCATGACCGATGCCAGCTCATCAAGCATCTCAAAATTCTCCGCCTTTTCCAGACCGCGCCCCCCCGCAACGATAACATCCGCCTCCTCAATTCTCACCGTTTCCGTGATCTCCGCAACAAAATCAAGAAGCTTCGTCCGTGAAGTCATGCGCTCCCGATTGAAGTCCAGTTTTACTATTTCACCCTTCCGGCTGCTATCAGGTTCACCTCTGGAAAAGACATGGGGTCGCACCGTCGCCATCTGCGGTCGTGCCTTCGGACAGGTGATGATGGCCATTATATTGCCGCCAAACGTCGGCTTTGTTTGCAGGAGCAGCCTCTTCTCGGCATCAATTTCAAGGTCAATACAGTCGGCGGAAAGCCCGGTGGGCAATGCGGCCGCCACCCGGGGAGTTAGGGCGCGTCCCAGCGCGGTGGCCCCGGCCAGGACAATCTCCGGCCGGTGCTGCTGAATCATTTCGATGAGCTGCTGCGTCAGGAGGTCTTCCTGGTTATTTGCCAGCGCGGGGCTATCGACTAAATAGACCCTGTCGGCGCCGTGAGCAATAAGCTGCTCAACCTCGCCGATGCCGTGGCCGAAGCAGACGGCGCTCAACTCCGTCTGTAACGCATCGGCCAGCTCTCTCCCCTTGGCTAATAGCTCGCAGGCGACGCCCTTGATTTTGCCGTCCCTCTGCTCGGCAAATACCCATACTCCCCGGTAGTGCTCGCTACTCATATCTTTCTGCCTTAAATGAACCCGTCATCCTTTAACCGATTAACTAAACAATCAACCTGTTCTTCTGCCTCACCCTGGAAAATCTCACCCTGGCAGACCCGCTGCGGAGAAAATATCCTGATGACCCGGGTAAAGGAGCCGGCTAGACCAACCCTGCCCGGGTCTGTGTTTAACTCTTTAGCTCCCCAGACCGGTATGGTGGCGCTTTTCGACCGGGCAATACCGCGCAGCGAAGGCAGGCGCGGCATGTTAATCTCCTTGACCACGGTTATTACCGCTGGCAGGGGGCTTTCAACGACCTCGTACCCATCCTCCACCATGCGCTGGACACGCAGGCTGCCATCAGCAATCTCCTCAATCTGGCTGACATAGGCAATAAACGGTAGCGCCAGCATCTCAGCGAGCTGCGGACCGACGTGCCCGGTATCGCCATCCAGCGTCTGCCGACCGCAGATAACAAGGTCATACTGGCCCAGCTTGCGCAGCGCGGCTGATATAGTATATGAGGTCGTCCAGGTATCGGCGCCGGCAAATGTTGGGTCACTCAACAAAATCCCCTCGTCAGCACCCAGAGAGATGGCTTCTCTCAGGGCGGTTTCCGCTTGTGGAGGACCCATGCTGATGGCGGTCACCTTGCCGCCAGTTCGCTCTCTCAGTCGAACCCCTTCCTCAATGGCATAGGTATCAAAAGGGTTAATGATGTTCTCAATTCCCTGGCGGATAAGGGTGTTGGTCTGGGGATCGATTTTCACCTGCGTGGTGCCCGGCACCTGTTTCAGGCAGACGACGACGTTCATTCCGTCTTTGCCTTTCGCTTTCTCAGTTCCCCGGCGATGGCGCTGCGTAAAACCTGGTTGGCACCTTCATATATCTGGGTTATCTTGGCGTCCCGCATCATCTTCTCTACCGGGTAGTCTTTCATATAGCCCGTACCGCCGCAGATTTGCACTGCGTCCGTGGTAACCTTCATCGCTACATCCGAGGCGAAAACCTTGGCCATGGCTGACTCTTCGGTAATTTTTCTGGCACCGCTGTCCACTGTCCTGGCTGCGGCATAGACCAGCGCCCGGGCCGCTTCAACTTGAATGGCCATCTCCGCCAGCATGTCCTGCACCACCGGCAGAGTAATAATCGGATGTCCAAACTGGATACGCTGCTGAGCATAGTCCACTGCCACTTCAAGCGCCCCCTGCGCTATCCCGACCGCCTGCGCCCCAATCCCCGGGCGTGATTGGTCAAAGAGCCGCATCGCCTGAACAAATCCCAAACCATCTTTACCAATGAGGTTCTCCTCCGGGACATGGCAATTGCGGAAGATGAGCTCCCCGGTGGCTGATGCCCGGATGCCCATTTTCTTCTCCTTCTTGCCGAAGGTAAAACCCGGCGTGCCCTTCTCCACGAGGATGGCACTGACGCCACGGGCACCCTTTGTTTTATCAGTTAAAACAATCACCGTATAGAGCCCGGCTTCACCGGCATTGGTGATAAACTGTTTGGTGCCGTTAAGCAGATAGCCGCCTGCAACTTTTTCCGCGGTC
>SOKS01000097.1 GCA_004375725.1 Dehalococcoidia bacterium
CAAATAGCGCCGTACATCACACTAACGTAAGCTAACCAGCTCCCGTTTCCTCTTCCCCTTCTCCCACTACCTCACCCCCCATCTCCTCCTCAATCTGCTCCATGATGCGGGCGGCCCTGGGATAGCCGATGTGCAGTTTTCGCTGCAGGTAGGACGTTGAAATGTGGTCGTGCTCCTGCGCCAGCTCGCGGGCGGCGTCCATGAGCGGGTCTTCCTGCTGGCCGCCACGTCCGCCCATTGTGGCTGGTATCACCAGTGGCTCAATCTTAATCGGCGCCGCTTCCTGCTCCTTCTGGCTGTTCCAGAAGTAGACCAGCCGCTCCACCTCGGGGTCAGAGACAAAACATCCCTGAAGACGCTTTGGCTTGGCCGCCTCCGTGGGCATATAGAGCATATCTCCCTTGCCCAGCAGCTTTTCCGCCCCGGTGCTGTCAAGGATGGTGCGCGAGTCCACCTGAGAGGTAACGGCAAAGCTGATGCGGGTCGGGAAGTTGGCCTTGATAAGTCCGGTGACCACGTCGACTGAAGGACGCTGCGTGGCCACGACCAGGTGGATGCCGGTGGCGCGGGCAAGCTGGGCAAGTCGGCACAGGGTATGCTCTACCTCGTCAAAGCTGGTCATCATCAGGTCGGCCAGCTCGTCAATGACAAGCACCATGTAAGGCAGCTTATCGGCGCCCTCGCGATTCTTGTTGTAACCCTCAATGTTACGGACACCGGCCGAGGCCAGTTTCTGGTACCGCTGGTCCATTTCCTGACTGAGCCAGCGCAGCGTACTCAAAGCCTTGGAGGTATCAACGATAACCGGCGTGGCCAGATGCGGGATGCTGTTATACGGCGTGAGCTCAACGCGCTTGGGGTCAATCATGATGAACCTGGTATCGAACGGGGTATTGTTGAGCAACAGACAACTGATAACCGCATTGAGACAGACTGTTTTCCCGCTACCGGTGGCCCCGGCGATAAGCAGGTGCGGCATCCGGGTCAGGTCCCCGGTTATTGACTCGCCGCCGGCGCCTTTGCCCAGCGCCAGCGCCAGCTTCGACCGCGCCTGCTGTTTCTGATAGGTACTGGACTCAATAACGCCTCGCAGGCTGACCACGCCGATGCTGGTGTTCGGCACCTCAATGCCAACCATCGACTTTCCCGGCACCGGTGCTTCTATTCTGATGCTCGGCGCCGCCAGCGCCAGTGCCAGGTCATTCGCCAGAGAGGTAATCCGGTCCACCTTGACCCTGGTCTTGGACACCTCTTCCAGCGTTACCGTAACCTCGCCGTTTTTGCCCCGCTCCTTCCTCTCCCTCAATTTCCTGTCCCAGCCCGGTTCCACGCCGAACTGGGTTACCGTGGGACCGGCGTTTATCTGCACGACTTTGGTCTCAACGCCATAGCTGGCCAGCGCGTCTTCAATAATCTTCGCCCTGTGTACGTTATCCGCCTCGCTGAACTCAATTTCCGGTGTCGTGTCGAGTATATCTATCGGGGGCAGCCGCCAGCCATCAACCACCACCAGGTCAGATGACTGGCCGTATTTCTTCCATACCTCCTGCGCTACCTGCCTGAGCTCCTGGGTGGTCAGCGCCGTGGCTCCGGCCACCGTTTCCCTCTCTGAAGGCGTCACCAGTGGCGATTTTGGCATCACCTTTTCCGGCCTCACGGTAGGCTGCTCCATCTCGTGCGGCATGGGGGGCTTTTCCTCGATGGGTGGCCTCGGGTGAAGCTGTATATGGGGTGGCATCGCAGCGCGTTCGGCATCGAGCTGTTTCTCAAGATATCTGGGCACCTTCGCCGGCCGCCGCTGGAACTGGACTCCCAGCCGCGAGAGGAATTTGGCGACCAACCGTATGCAGGCCCTGGGAGAGACCATGACTACACCAACGATAGTAAGCCCTATGATAATCAAAATATCGACTACCGGCGCGGGCTCCATGATAAGAACATCGCCAAATTTGCCCCCCAGATCCAGAACAGCCAGTATCCCCCAGGCCGCCAGGACAAAGGCAGCCGTTCCCAGCCACCGATTGAGGCGGAGGATAAACGAGGACAGCTTTCGCCTCTTTACCTGAACGATAATGGTGATAAACGCCGCGGCAATGAAGAGCAGCCCCCAGCCAAATAAGCCGGTTAACGCTTCCCACTGCCACCAGGCCACCACACCGATGATAGCCAGCAGGATGATATTGCGCACTGGCGGCCACCACAGGAAACTGAACAGCCCACCCAGAAGTGAATGCCGCTTTCGTTTTCGGGCCGGTTTGTTCAGGAATTCATTGTCTGCTCTGGGTTTTCTTTTTGGCATAGCCGCTATACCTTAACCATAAACGGCAGAATCATCGGGCGCAGCCTGGTCCTCTCATAGTAAAATTTATCCAGCGTATCCCTCACCTTGGCGTTGACAAAGCTCCATTCGGTAGCACGGGGGCTGCTGTGGTCCAGTACTTTGGCCAGCAGGTCGCGACTTTCATCAATCATTTCTTTGAATTCTCTGGTATCGACAAAGCCTCGCGTCACAATGTCAGGACGCCCCACCAGCTTGCCCGTCTGCCGGTTCACCGCAATGATTGCCACCACGATGCCGTCCTTGGACAGCATGCGTCGATTGCGCAACACCACTCCGCCGATATCGCCAACGCTCAGCCCGTCAACATACACGTTTCCCGAACTAACTTTGCCATCTTTTCTCGCCGACTCTGCGGTGAGCGAAAGAATATCCCCGTCTTCCAGAACAAAAGTATTGTCCTTCGGGATGCCCACTGATTCGGCCAGCTTGGCGTGCAGGCTGAGGTGGCGGTATTCACCGTGAATGGGCATGAAGAACTTTGGCTTCACCAGAGTAAGTAATAGTTTGAGTTCCTCCTGACTGCCGTGGCCATGGACATGAACCTGCGCTACTTTATCGTACAGTACCCGTGCCCCCTGCTTGAAAAGGTTATCTACCGTGCGGTTGACCACGGCTTCGTTGCCGGGGATTGGCGTTGCCGATATCACGATGGTATCTCCGGAATGGATGTTAACGTTGGGATGGGCACGATTTGCCATGCGCACCAGCGCCGAGGTTGGCTCACCCTGGCTGCCGGTGGTAACAAATACTACCTTGTTGTGCGGGAGACCACGGGCTTCATCAATTCTGCCCAGGATTCCGTCTGGAGCCTGAATATAACCGAGCTCCAGCGCCATGCGTACCGTATCATTCATGCTGCGTCCGACAATGAAAACACGCCGCCCGTGCTTGGCAGCCGCATTAATCACCTGCTGGACGCGCGATACCAGCGAGGAAAAGGTGGTGACGATCACTCTCCCCGGGGCATCACCCATGATATGGTCCAGGGTCTCTCCGACCACCTTCTCCGACGGCGTGTAGCCGGGAAGCTCGGCATATGTGGAGTCGGAAAGAAGGAGTAAAACCCCCTGTGCCCCCACCTGAGACAGGCGCGAAAGGTCGGTTGGCCGGCCATAGACCGGCGTGTAGTCGAGCTTGAAATCGCCACTGTGTACCACCACGCCAACCGGGGTATTTATGATGAGGCCGGCGGCATCGGGAACACTGTGGCAGACGGGAAAGAACTCCACATTGAATGCCCCCAGCGTTATCTGTTCGCCGGGTGATACCACGTTGAGTTTGGCGTCGGCCAGCGCTTTCCTCTCCTTGAGTTTGACCCGTATCATGCCACTGGTCAGGCAGGTAGCATAGATAGGGACATTAAGTTGCGGTAAAATGTAGGGCAGCGCGCCAATATGATCCTCGTGGCCGTGTGTGACGACAATGCCCCTTATTTTATCTTTCTTATCCATAAGGTAATTGATGTCAGGGATTACCAGGTCAATGCCGAGCATTTCCTCTCCGGGAAACATAAGGCCAACATCAATAATTAAAATGTCGTTCTCATACTCCAGCAGGAGCATGTTTTTGCCGATCTCGCTGAGACCACCGAGGGGAATAAGCTTTAACTTCGATCTGGCCATTTAAACAGTCCTAAAACATACTCAATTGCTGAGGTCCGGATTCAGCTTCCGGAACACTTTTTGTCTCGGCAAGAACAGCCGGTATCTTCTTCATATCTGCCTCTATTGCCTGCCGCAGACTTTGCTGGTGGAGAGCCGCCGCCGGGTGGTACATCGCGAAGTATATGGTGTTGTCCTGCCTGACCGCAGTCCCGTGAATTTTGCTTATACTTTTGCCCGGGAAAAACCTGGCCATAGAATAACGGCCTAGAGTAGCAATCATTCTGGGCTTGATTATCTCTATCTGGCAGTCGAGCCATTTCTGGCAATTCTGAATTTCTGTCGGCAGCGGGTCGCGGTTATTTGGCGGACGGCACTTTATTACATTGGCGATAAAGACCTGCCGCCGCGTTAAGCCAATGGATGCCAATAGTTGGTCCAGGTAGTGCCCGGCTGGCCCGACAAAAGGCCGTCCCTGCTGGTCTTCATGCCAGCCTGGAGCTTCACCGATAAACATGATTTCAGCATCCTCCGCCCCCTCTCCAGGTACGGTATTTGTCCGATACTTTGCTATCTCACATAGCAGACAGCGGGCAACTTCCTGATTAAGTTCACCTAGAGTCGACATAACACTCAGGAATTCAACAAAGCTTAGTAAATCAGCCTCCTGACTTCTGCGTTTATGATAGCATTACCTATATGTCAAGTCAATTTGAGGTATAGCCGCAGAAACAAAAAGAGGGGCGTATACCCCTCCCGTGAATACAGCTTAAGTGAGCAGTTGCTTAT
>SOKS01000103.1 GCA_004375725.1 Dehalococcoidia bacterium
CACCGGGAGCTGTCCCGGTACTAGAACCCGATCCAGCCACCGGTACCATTAACGCGACCGTTGAGGAACTGAATGCCGCCTTCAATTCGGACAAGGCAGGCACGAATAATAAATTAATAAACAAGCTGCTCAAGGTAACCGGAACCGTGGAAAAAATATTTGCCAAAGACCACCTGGATATTTTCTACATTCTTCTGGCTACCGGAAGACCGGCTACCTGGCAGGTCCGCTGCACATTCAGCCGCGAACACGGTGCGTATTTATCGCGCCTGACTGAGGGGCAAGCGGGAACAGTTCAGGGTACGTACGTTGGCTATGAGAGAAACATCATTCTGAAAGACTGCAGTCTGGTACAGTAATATGTTTAGATTTCCCTATTCATAGTTGAAAGGAGGAATCATCAATGCTAACCTGGGTTGGAATCGCTGTCGTTGTTGTTCTGATTATCGTGTTCTTCGTCGTAAGGGGCAGACGCTAGAGTCAGCATGACTCAGCCCCTATTCAATCATCAATAGGCGGCTATCGGTACTCAGCCCTAACGATACGTTATATTGGGAATAGTATCGTCAGTATTAACTGACTGACGTTTAAATTTGAAACCGAATTTTGCCAAGTGGCGAATAAGCGTCTAACCGACCCGCCGATTTACGGTAGACAGGTAAACAGGTTAGGTTTATAATCTCAACTAGAATGAATCCCAGAGCAGAGCTCCGCGTCCTTTTCAACCGCCGGGAGATTGAGGCTGCTGTCAGGCGTCTCGCTTCCGAAATCAGCCAAGATTACCGCAACAAGAACCCTGTTCTGCTGGGCATTCTCAGAGGTTCGTTCGTATTTCTGGCCGACCTCATCCGTCACCTCGATTTCCCGCTTGAGGTGGATTTCATCGAGCTATCCAGCTATGGCAGCAGTACGCAGACCTCGGGCAAAATAAAAGTGGTGAAGAAGCTGGAGACGCCGGTACGGGACCATGATGTGCTGATTGTGGAGGACATTGTGGATACCGGCCTCACCACCGCCTTCCTCATCAAATACCTTAAAAGGCAAAAACCAGCTTCAGTCAGGCTCTGCGCGCTCACCGACAAGCCCTCGCGGCGGGAAGTTCCCGTGAAAATTGACTACATCGGTTTTACCGTGCCCAATAAGTTCCTCGTCGGCTACGGACTGGACGCGAACCAGAAATTCCGCAACCTGCCCGATATCTGCTATTTTGAGGGCGAAGCATAATGGTAACCAGGCAAGCCAGGCTAATCGCCGTGGCCAAAGGAGACCAGCCGGCCGACCTCATCCTCGCCAACGCCAGGGTAGTAAATACCTTTACCGGTGAAGTCATATCGGGAAACGTCGCCATCTGTGATGACCGCATTGCCGGGATAGGAGACTACCACGAGGCAAAGCAGGTATTAGATGTTTCCGGCAGGTACCTTGCCCCGGGCTTCATCAATGGCCACGTCCACCTGGAAAGCTCGATGCTTGATGCTGGCCAGTATGCGCAGGCGGTGGTGCCGCATGGCACCTCGGCTATCGTTACCGACCTGCATGAAATCGCCAATGTCTGCGGCCTGGAAGGGATGCGGTATGTGCTTGACCGCATCCGTCAGCTGCCTCTTGACCTGTTCCTGATGGCGCCTTCCTGCGTGCCCGCGACCCACCTTGAGACATCGGGGGCCAGCATCAGTCCCGAGGACATTCGCCAGATTTTACGCTGGCGGGAGACCATCGGTCTGGGAGAGGTTATGAACTTTCCCGGGGTCATCCACGGCGATGCTACCGTGCTGCGCAAGATTGCCCTGAGCCAGGGCCAGGTTATCGATGGACACGCTCCGGGAGTCAGCGGAAAAGACCTCACTGCCTACATTGCCGCCGGCATAGGCTCCGACCATGAATCGGTGGCCCTTGAAGAGGCCAGGGAAAAACTGGAGAAGGGCATGTTCATAATGATACGGGAGGGCTCTTCGGAAAAGAACCTGGAGGCCCTGCTGCCGCTGGTCACCGATAAGACCTACAAAAGATGCCTCTTTGTTGTTGATGACCGTAGCGCTTACGACCTGCTCCACGACGGAGATATCGATGCCGTGGTACGCAAGGCAATCCACCTCGGCCTTGAGCCGGTGCGGGCCATCCAGCTGGCTACCATCAATACCGCGGAGTATTTTCGTCTTGACGGTCTGGGGGCAATTGCTCCCGGCTATTTCGCCAATATTTTGGCCCTTGATGACCTGGATAATCTGTCAGTGAACATGGTCTTCCATCGCGGCCGACTGGTCGCCAGAGAAGGCCAGCCATTATTTTCGCTGCCGAGGGCAGATAACCATGCGGTAACTGGAACGGTACATATCAAACCGGTTAATCCAGAAAAACTGAGGTTATCTGCTCCGTCAGCAGAGTTGCCCGTGATTGAACTGGTACCGGGACAGATTGTGACCCGCAAACAACACCTGAAGGTCAAGACGGCCAATGGCCAGGTTATTCCGGATACGGAAAGGGATATCCTGAAACTGGTGGTCGTAGAAAGGCACCGGGCAACCGGCAATATGGGACTGGCTATGGTTACCGGCTTCGGTCTGAAGAAGGGAGCACTCGCTTCCTCCGTGGCTCATGACTCCCACAATATAGTTACGGTCGGGACGAGCGACGAAGATATCGTGATGGCGATTCAGGAGATAGAGCGCCAGCAGGGCGGCCTGGCAGCGGTGGCGGATGGGCAGGTGCTGGCCAGCTTGGGCTTGCCCATCGCCGGACTGCTCTCTGATGAACCGCTGGAAACCGTAGTCGCCCGGCTGGGAAAGCTGGAGCAGGCAGCCAGAGAGCTCGGCGCCAGGCTTCCCTCCCCATTTGCCACCCTCTCCTTCCTTGCCCTGCCCGTGATTCCCGAACTCAAGCTCACCGACCTGGGACTGGTGGATGTGACTGAATTCAGACTAATCAGCTGAAAAGAGGCTTTAAAACAATGCGCGGACATATCAGCCGACAGGAACCGATTTTTGAAAACCGCTATGATGCCGGCCGGCAACTGGCGACCTGGCTGACCGAATACCGCAACCGGTCGGCCGTAGTGCTGGCAATTCCCAATGGCGGGGTGCTGGTCGGGCTGGGAGTGGCGCTGGCACTCAATGCCGACTTCAATATCATCATCTCCCGTAAAATCCCCCTGCCACTCAGCCCCGAGGGCGGTTTTGGCGCCGTGACCGACGATGGCACCACCATACTCAATGAGGATATGGTGAAGCGATTTAATTTGAGCCAGCAGCAGATCAACTATCAGGTGAGCCAGGTAAGAGCCGCCATCCGCCAGCGCAGCCTGCTCTATCACGGTAAAAGACCGCCGCTGGTGATCAAAGGCAAAACGGTGATTATGGTTGACGATGGGCTCGCTTCCGGCTATACCATAATGGCTGCCGTAGAATCGATACGCTACCGCCAGCCCCGGGAGATTATCGTCGCCGTACCGGTGGCATCAGCCACGGCCCTGCCCAGGGTGGAAAAAATAGCCAACAGGGTGATTGCCTGCGTTTCCGGATTTGGCCCGGAGTTCTACGTTTCCGACTTCTACCGCTACTGGCACGACCCCAGCGACGAGGAAGTGCTGCAGTGTTTCAAGGAGTGGGGACTGCGTCACCGTCCGAATCTTGAGGCAATGGGTAAAAAATAAGAAGTTAGTCCGAAGCTTGGATAACCTTTATCAATTTTACAGTCCCCCCAGTCCCCCGTCCACGCCCAGCACCTGCCCGGTGATGTACCTCGCTTCCTCTGAAGCAAGAAAAGCCACCGCCTCGGCCACGTCGCGCGGCGTGCCCAGAGAACCGAGCGGTATCCGCTTCAGCATCTCCCCTTTCTGCTCCTCGCTCAGTTGCTCGGTCATCCTGGAGACAATGAAGCCGGGGGCAATGGCGTTGGCCGTAATGCCGCGTGAGCCGACCTCACGGGCAATGGTCTTGGTAAAGCCGATGATACCGGCTTTGGCCGAGGCATAATTCGCCTGCCCGGGATTGCCGACAATACCCACAATGCTGGATATGCTGATAATGCGGCCCCACCGCTGCTTGACCATGTGTCGCAGTACGGCGCGCGTGCACAGGAAAACGCTCTTCAAATTCACATTGAGCACCGCTTCCCAGTCCTCGTCCGACATCCGCATTAAAAGCTGGTCGCGGGCAATCCCCGCGTTGTTCACCAGAATATCAATCCGCCCAAATTTCTCAATTGCTTTTCCCACCAGGCCGGCAACGTCGGACGCGGAAGTGACGTCGGTCATGACCGCCAGGCTCTGCCCGCCCATTTTCTTTATTTCCTCAGCCACCGGCTCCGCGTCCGCAATGTCACTGATAACAATATTTGCGCCAGCCTCTGCCAGCCTGAGTGCAATTTCCCGCCCGATACCACGGGCACTGCCGGTTACAATGGCTACTTTACCGGATAGATCCATTTTTACCTCCTTGGGTTATGCCAGGCTGCTGCTTACCGCCGGTGCATCCCCGATATTTATGGTCTGTACCTCCCGGTTTATGCGCTTTATCAGGCCGGAGAGCACCTTTCCCGGTCCTATTTCAATGAACGTGGTTACCCCCTCACCAATCATGAACTCAACGGAGCGCTGCCACTGAACACAGTTGACCAGCTGCTGGATAAGCTCTTCTTTAACTTCCTGCGCTGTGGTCAGGGGTCGGGCGGTGACATTGGCGATAACGGGGATGGATGGGTCGGCAAAGGT
>SOKS01000098.1 GCA_004375725.1 Dehalococcoidia bacterium
GTAGCGCATACCGGATTCGAACCGGTGATCTCCTCCTTGAGAGGGAGGTGTCCTAGGCCGCTAGACGAATGCGCCATCGGAATTTTTTGGCTGGGGAAGAAGGATTCGAACCTTCGCTTACGGATCCAGAGTCCGCTGTCCTACCACTAGACGATTCCCCAGCACAAAAGAAATTATAGCACGTAGCTTCATATCAGGCAATAATCGGTCTCAGTTGACACATGCGGGGCAGACCATATATTCTGAAAATAACCATCAGAAAGGTCGTTCCACCGTGTATGATATCGATTCGTTGCAGGAATCACTGAACATCAGATTAAAAAACCCTTCGTTGCTGGAGCAGGCCTTAATCCATAGCTCCTATCTTAACGAATACCCGGGAGCTGTGCCAGCTTCCAATGAGAGGCTGGAATTCTTCGGTGATGCAGTACTGGACTTCATTGTGGCGGAGAAGCTATATCGGGACTTCCCGGCACTGACTGAAGGTGAAATGACCAGAATCCGCTCGGCTCTGGTGCGGCGGGAGACGCTGGCGCGGGTAGCCAGGAACTTGAAGCTCGGAGATTGCCTTTATCTGGGAAAGGGTGAAGAGGCAAGTGGCGGGCGGCAGAAATCGGCTAACCTGTCGGGCGCGCTGGAAGCAGTGATTGCCGCCATTTTTTTGGACCAGGGTATGGCGGTTACCAGAAAGCTGGTGCTGAGATGGCTGGCCAAGGAGTTTCAGGAGGTGATGGGGAGGTTTGGGGACATCGATTGCAAATCGCAGCTTCAGGAACTGATACAGTCGAAATATCGTTCCTCACCTTCTTATCGAACCATACAGGATACTGGGCCGGACCATGATAAGCTGTTTACCGTTGAGGTAATAATCGGGGACAGGGTGCTGGGAAGGGGAACCGGCAAAAGCAAGAAGCTGGCCGAAACAGAAGCTGCCCGCAATGCTCTGGAGCAGTTCAAAAGCAACTTTACACCGTAGTGGCTCTTTGCTAAACTGCAATTGGATACCGATATTGCGGTTCACTATTCAAATCAGAGGTCAGCCATGGGGAAACGAGATTACCGACACAGAGAGCCAAAGAAGAAGAAAAAAGACACCCAAAAAATTGCACCGGTCAGTATCATACAACCGTCGGTGCAGGTGGAAGTAATCAAGAAGGGGAAAGAGAAACGGGAAGAAGCGGAGGAGGAAGAAGGGTAGCTGCTTACCAGCACCTTTATCAGACAGGGGAACTCAAGGCCAGGGTGGAGAAAGCCCGGTCGTTACTTACCCGGTGTCATCTCTGTGCCCGCAACTGTGAGGTCAATCGCCTGAATGGTGAAAGCGGTCAGTGTCGTACGGCGAATGAGGTAATCGTATCCAGTTTTGGGCCGCACTTTGGGGAAGAGGCACCTCTGGTGGGCAGGAGCGGCTCGGGAACCATATTCTTCGCCTACTGCAATCTGCACTGCGTTTTCTGCCAGAACTACAGCCTCAGCCAGCTTGGCGAAGGCAATGCCGTGGACAGCGCAGAGCTGGCCAGTATGATGCTTTCCCTGCAGGCAAAAGGTTGTCATAACATCAATCTGGTAAGTCCAACGCACGTGGTGCCATTCCTTCTGGAGGCACTCGAGATAGCGGCAGGAGAAGGACTTCAACTACCCATTGTGTACAATACCGGTGGCTACGATTCGATGGCAACACTGAAGTTGCTGGACGGCGTAGTTGATATCTACATGCCGGATATGAAGTACTCCGAGGAAAAGGTCGGCGAGAGGTTCTCCGGTGTCAGGCGATACCCTCAGGTGAACCGGGCGGCAGTAAAGGAAATGCACCGTCAGGTGGGCGATCTGCAGGTTGATGAATCAGGCGTGGCCACACGGGGATTGCTGGTGCGTCACCTGGTCCTGCCCAGTGAACTGGCCGGCACGGAGGACGTGGTCAAATTCCTCGCCGAAGAAATTTCCACCAGCACCTACCTGAATGTCATGGCGCAGTATCACCCCTGTTACCATGCCTTTGATTACCCGAAGATATCACGGCCGGTAAGCGGGGAGGAATTCTCCGAGGCGGTTAAAATGGCCCAGCTCTATGGTTTAAATCGCCTTGATGAGCGGGTTTCTCTGCCGTTGAGACTTATTCCCTGGTAAAATACTATTATTCAGTGATGGATGATCTGGTCTCTGTTCGCGCTACTGTGTACGGTCGAGTCCAGGGAGTTTTCTTCCGTGCTTTTGTGGAGGAGCAGGCACAACAGCTCGGCCTGAGGGGTTACGTACACAACCTGCCTTCGGGTGACGTGGAGGTGGTGGCAGAGGGCGAGCGGGAGCGCGTGGAAAAGCTGGTGGGATACCTCAAAACGGGACCACCAGCCGCCATAGTGGACAGGGTGGTGGTCAGCTGGTCCGAATATACGGGTAACTACTCAAGTTTCAGGGCAGGATATTAGTCGGTCACCGGGCGAAATCCATAGTACCGGTCATTCTTAAGCAGGCGGAGCAGAATCTCCTCGGACGTACGGGAAACGTCGCCGCCACGTCGTTCACTCAGCTGTCTTCCCAGTTCCTCTATCGTCATTGGCACATTGCCGCTGGCGATGCAGAACCGGAATGCGCTTTCCAGAATGGGCATCTGGCCGGTGATAAACTCGGTGCTTTTATTACAGCATTCTCTGATCCGATTGATAAGCTCAGCATCGGAGGTCTGGTTACCTGCTTTATTCAGCTTTTTACGGCAACCATCGCAGAGGCAGCCCTGAAGCAGGGCGGCAATAGAGCGACCACGCTGTGGATACCAGTCCAGGTCAATAAACCAGCGTGTTCTTGTTTGGTCAGTGCTGATATCGTCTTTCGTCATACTGCTCGGAAGAGCCTGTCTAGGTTTCAAGTTCGACTTTTGCGGTTTTAATCAGATCCAAATACGGCATCTTGAGTCCAAGCGTTTCGGATGCTTCACGGTCTACTTCATAGGGGTCGCCGATAAATATCTTACCATATTCCTCAACCTCGCTGCGAGAAGAATCATCTTTACTGACCAGCTTTTTTCGGCCTTCGATAATCCCCAAATCAAAGGGAAGGGTGAAATAGAGGTCAGCGATGACTCTATTAATACCCAGGTTATATAACAGACCCAGGCCGATGGAAGGCTTATCGCTGTACTTGGCACTTGGCAGCAGCGAAAGCAGGTTCATGATGCTGAAGTTGCCACTGCCTTTGATTATTTTCAGAGGCGCCACGGATATCAGGTAATCGCTGGAAAGGATGACATTTGGTACCCAGAATGTGGGTATAGCCAGAGGCTTGTGGAGGGGATTATCCACCTCAACCCAGACGCAGTCCTTAACGTCCATGGTCAATACCCGTGGAAAATCATAACCCAGGGCCTTGTATACCGGGTAAATCGGTTCGCCCTCAGGTGTGCCCTCCAGAATAAGAATATCGGCATCACTGACCCGGCGAATGCCCTTGATGATCGACGCCAGCATGCCTTTACTCGTTGAAACCGGGTATAAATCAGTATAAGAGGCAGTCGGCTTAATCAGGACCCGGCGCGCTCTTGAGACCACGGCTGGTGGTTTAAAGGCAAAATCATCGGCCTCGAATATCAAGATTTCCTCCTCATGAAGATACTCAACCTTCTCCATCGGTGAATTTCTTTCAACCCTGAGACAATGGCCACCAGAGTCCGTAGCAGCAAATTTCTGCCCGCCTTATCCAGCGGTACGTATGTGCCATCAATATACAGGTCAACACCATCTTCCTCACCGACCAGGTATTTCTGTTCAATTAAATCGGCAATTTCGGCGACTTCCTCTTTAGCGAACTGCGGCACATTGATGTCGAGTGGTTTATCAGTGACCATTGCCAGCAGTTGCTCCGGCGGACTGACCGGTTTAGACCCCTGCTCACTGCGGATGACTTCAATCTTGGGGTATGGAGACCGTTTAAATCCCTCAGTAAGGACAAGGTCACAATTCGCTCCCGTGTACTGGACCAGTTCCTGAGGATCCATGTCATTCTCCAGATGCCGGAAGATTACCAGGGTGTCTTTTGAGCTGATCGCTGCCACCTCACTGCCCACCTGGCTCAGGCGCTGGCTGTCCTTGTTGGGCGTATCAAATTCAAAACCATCAACCGCGTGTTTGATAACGGCTATACGGTAGCCACGCTGCTTGAGCACCTTGATCAGGGCTTCAAGCAGGGTCGTCTTGCCCGAGTCTGACTTTCCTACAACAGATATAATCGGAGGCATGTCTGGTTAACCATCAGCTAAATATTGTCCTCGTCATCCCAGCCCAGCATTATAACTTTGACTACCTCGCCGGCTTTGACGCTAGCGGTATCTTCGGGAACGATTACCAGCCCGTTGGCCAGGCTCATCGAGGTTAGAATCCCCGAGCCCTGGGGGCCGGTAAGGCTGGCGTAGTACTGACCATCGCGCCTGGTGACAATCGCCCGGATGTAAAGGCGACGGCCGTCGGTATTGACGGCGGGTTCTTCCAGCACGGCTTCAACCACTGGTTTGGCCAGATTCTTTTTCCCCATCATCTTCAACATTGCCGGACGGGCGAAGAGCTCGAAGGTAACCATGGAGCTGACCGGATTGCCGGGTAGTCCGAGGTGGGGCACTCTCTTGGGTTTGCCGTTTTTAGCAACTCCCCTGAATGTGCCGAAAGCCAGCGGTTTGCCCGGTTTCATGCGCACGGTCCAGAAAGTTATTTC
>SOKS01000116.1 GCA_004375725.1 Dehalococcoidia bacterium
GGAGTTGGTGATACCTCTGGCCGACCGCAAGCCGGAAATAGCGGCGGCACTCGGTGAGCTGGCGGACGAGAAAATGGCGAGCGCTTTTGATTCCTTGCCAGTGTGCTCGTGGGGACATCTGCTGGAGTTTCTGTCGAATCCATCACTGGAGAACATCCTGTGTCGGCCGGCGGATATATCATATCAGGAGTTCAAAGAACTGGTGGGCATAGATGTGGGCAGCCTGGTGCAGCCTCTCATTGAAATGGGAATACCCGATGAGTGGATTTTAACCGAGGCAGACATAAGCCAGCTGTTTGGCGGTGAAGAGGAAGACAATATTCTGAACCAGGTTCGGGAACTGGTGCAGGAAGGTCTGGTTTTCGATGAGGAAGACCTGAACAAAGTTATTGGCACCGATGTTGCTCTGGAAGATATCCGGCAATCGATAGCCGATGGCCTGACCTTTACCGAACAGGATTTCAAGAGCTTGATGGGCGATACGGGAGATACCGGTGCCGGTGAGCAAATGGAGGCCTTTGAACAGGTACGTTCCGGTCTTGGAATGGCGAAGAAATGGCTTAACTTTGTCTGGATAATACCATTTTTACTGCTGCTGGCGGTTGGTGTGCTGGGCGGTCGACAGTGGAGCAGCAAGCTTATCTGGGCGGCGGCACTGCTGGCCGCAATGGCGCTCATCGCCTATATCATTTTTGGCCCGGTATTTTCCGCCACGGCACAGCCGGTGATAGACCAGACACTGGCCATGGAATTCAATCAGACTGAGGGTATCACGTCGTTAATGGCGCAAAAGGGCACTATTTTGGCACAAAACGCCGTTGATAGCTTTATCAGCGGGCTGAGGAATCAGGCTATAGCCATAATAATCGCATCGGTGGTGCTGATTGGGGTGGGGGTGGTCCTGCACAACTGGGATAAAATCCGCAGAACTTAAATCCGGCAAACTAAATTGCACTTGACAACCACAAATACTAATTATAATATTTAAATATACATATATAGATATAAAGGCACATTACTTTTGGAAGGGAATATCGATTATGCACGATTCAGAACTGTTCAAGTTAAAAGCCGAACTCTGCAAGACCTTTGCCGATGCCAAGAGACTCGCCATAATTAATGAATTACGGAACGGTGAGAAACCGGTCGGTGAACTGGCTCGAAGCCTGGATATTCCCCACGCCGTCGCTTCACGGCACCTGGCGCTGCTGCGAAATCGCGGCGTGGTGAGGCCACGCCGGGAGGGGACGAACGTTTATTACCGCATCTCCGACCCCCAAATAGTGGCGGCGTGTGACCTGGTTCATCAAATACTGCTGAATAATTTAACTAAGAGTAAAGAGTTGGCCGAAAGGCTGACCGCTTGAAAACCTGGTAAGCCCCAAGAAGGAAAGTATTTGAGAAGGAGACATTATGGGTAAATTGGGTAGTAAACAGCGGTTATATCTGGAAGCAAAATTTGGCGACCGCGTGAACTTTCGCAAGATGGAAAGGAAACTCTACGGGCATGATATTGCCGCCATGCCGGCTTTGATAAAGCCACTGGTGGGGAGCACCGTTCCGGATGCCGTTGTGCAGCCGGAGAACGAAAGGGAACTGGTGGAGCTGGTGCAATGGGCGACCGAAAACGATATGCCCTTAACGCCGAGAGGCAAGGCGACATCAGGCTATGGTGGCGTACTTCCGGTAAAGAAAGGCATAACGGTCGACTTCTACCGCATGAAAAAAATCCTCAATATCGATTCCAAAGCGATGACGGCAACGGTGCAGGCCGGTACAGTATTTGAGAAGCTGGATAAAGAATTACAGAAGCAAGGGCTTACTCTCAGGCTTTACCCGACGAGCTATCCGTCCGCAACCGTCGGTGGGTGGCTGGCCCAGGGGGGAACCGGCATCGGTTCTTATGAGGCGGGCTGGTTTCGTGATAATGTGGTCAGCGCCCGGGTGGTGCTGCCCGGCGGTGAGGTCCGGGTGTTCAGTGGTCCGGAGCTTGATATGGTATCCGAGGCCGAGGGCATCACCGGCCTGATCAGCGAGGTTACACTGCAGGTAATGATGCTTGAGGATATGGAAGTAGTATCGATCGGCTGCCCGGACGCCCATGAATTGCAGCAGTTCATCCAGTCCGTCATTGACGCGAAATTACCGATATGGTCGCTCATGTTCATCAATCCAAGGATGGCGGAGCTGAAAAACAAAGCGCCGCTGATGGAGCACCACGGGCACCCGACGGAGGAACGGGTGCTGCTGCCCGCGTCATATATCACCACCCTGGTGTTCCGTAAAAAAGACCGCGGGGCAGTGACGGGCAGACTGCCGGAGCTGCTGAAGCCATGCCAGGGGGAAGTGCTCAGCGAGCGCATTGCGGAGCACGAGTGGGAGAACCGCTTCAAGCTGATGATTATCAAGCGCCTCGGGCCAAGCCTGGTGCCGGCCGAAATCGTTGTCCCGCTCTCGGGTCTGGGCGACGTGATGACGGAGATTGAGAACAAGGTGGACCAGCCTATCGTCAAAGAAGGTGTCGTTATCCAGAAAAGCAATAATGGCCAGCCCGAGGTTGTCATTCTCGGTTTTATTCCCAGTGACCAGCGTAAATTCAGCTATAATTTTGTTTTCAGCCTGGCGCTGACCATTATGAAGATTGCGGAAAAGCATGGCGGCCGACCATATGCCACCGGCCTTTACTTTACTCAAAAAGCCCGTGAGGTACTCGGTGCCGAGAAAACGGCGCGGCTGAGAGCCTTCAAGCGGGAAGTTGACCCACGAGGCATATTAAATCCGGGCAAGGTATTAGATGGCGGCTTTCTGGGAATGGCAATGAGCGTGGCCGGCACTTTTGAACCGTTAATCAGGCCCCTGGGTAACTACGTTGCCACACATATCGGAGAAGCGCCCACTAAGCCGGTAAAAGGTATTCCTGCGGACGTGGCGTGGTATGCTTACAGCTGCTCGCAGTGCGGCTACTGTGTTGATGAGTGTGACCAGTTCTATGGACGGGGCTGGGAGAGCCAGAGCCCGCGGGGGAAGTGGTACTGGTTGCGCGAGTACATGGAAGGCCGAGAAAAATGGGACCAGTTCATGGTGGATACCATTGTCGTCTGCACCACCTGCGAGCTGTGCAACCTGCGCTGCTCGGCATCCCTGCCCATTGAATCCTCCTGGATGAAGCTGCGGGGCAAGCTGATTGACGAAGACAAGAAAATGACCTTCCCGCCGTTTGAGATGATGGCGGCGGCGCTGCGCAAAGAGGGAGATATCTGGGCCGGCTATCGGAAGGACAGAACGGCCTGGTTCCCAGCCGACCTCAAAGCAAAACACGGGCCAGGGCATAAGGCCAAGGTTGTGTACTTTGCCGGCTGTACGGCCAGCTACGTGGAGCACGATATCGGTATGGCCAGCGTCAGGCTGTTGGATGCCGCCGGCGTGGATTTCACCTATCTTGGTGAAAAGGAGAACTGTTGCGGTACGCCAATGCTGGTGGCCGGCAAGTGGGACGTTTTTGTGGAAACGATAAAGAAAAACATTGCCGCCGTCAAGGAAGCCGGAGCGGATACCGTGGTGACCTCCTGCCCGGCCTGCGATATGATGTGGCGTTATTCCTATTCGGTCTGGGCAGAAAAGCTGGGCATCGAATATAACATCAAGGTCAGGCACTACAGTGAGGTCCTGGCAGAGAAAATTAAAAAAGGTGAGTTTACCTTTAAGGACAGCGGTCAGAAACCGTGCATCGTTACCTGGCATGATTCCTGCCATATCGGACGTGTTTCCGGCGTGTATGACGCGCCAAGGGAGTTGATTAAGGCAATCCCCAATGTGAAGCTTGTGGAGATGGCAAACAATCGTGAGAATGCCCACTGCTGTGGCAGTGTCCTGACGCTGCTAAAAGAGCCCCCGGTGGCCGCCGATATCGGGAAAGAGCGCCTCGATGAGGCAGTGGCCGCGGGCGCGGAGAAAGTGCTGGCGCTTTGCCCCTGCTGCGAGTTCCAGTTACGCGTGAGCGCGGATAAAAAGAAATCGCCTATTGAGGTGGTTGACCTGGCCCGTTTCGCGGCGTCAAACCTTGGTTATGAGTTCCCTGATCCAAATCCCGAGGTGCAGCGACAGTGGGCGGTCTTTGAGGCCATGATTGCCCTGATGACGCCGCAGGGTTTTGCCGACCTGATGGGCACAATGTGGCCGGAACTCATTGACGCCATGCCTTTCGGTATGGGGAAGATGATGAAGTTTATGGGAAAAATCCCGGGTGCACTGTCGCTGATGAAGCCGATGTTCCCGGTTCTGTTTCCCAGATTGCTGCCGATGATGATGCCCAAAGTCATGCCGGTTATGCTGGAACAGGTGGCGGAGCGTATTCCGATGCCTGATTACATGAAAGAGCAGATGCCGGAGCTGATGCCGAAGGTCATGGACAACCTGATGCCGCACATGATTGGTGACATGGTGCCGCTGATTACCTCGCCCATGATTGATTATCTTAGAGGGAAACAGGAGTAGCCGTAAGGATGGCAGTACTCCTGCCCGATAGGGCACCATGTGACGCGTATTCCTTTGCTCCTGGCCATTTATTCGCCTCGATGCAAAGCTGATTGACTTTGAGCCGCGCGCCTCAGCTTGGCTCGTACGCGTGCCACCAGCTCCAGCGGATAAA
>SOKS01000130.1 GCA_004375725.1 Dehalococcoidia bacterium
TGGTGGTGGTGATAGGGTTATAACGCCTTAGAAAGCCATGTCATTTAATAGAAAAAAACCTGGTTATTTAGTCAATCTCTGTAAGTAACGGTGCGCCTGAAGAGCCGCTTTGGCGCCCTCGCCGGCGGCGATAATTATCTGCTTCTCCGGCACATCGGTGACATCGCCGGCGGCGAAAAGCCCAGGTAGCGATGTCTCATTGCGCGGTGTAACCGTGACTTCACCCCATTTATTGAGCTTGACCAGCCCTTGAACGGCATCGGAGTTGGGCACCAACCCAATTTCTATGAAAACCCCGCCAACTGCCAACTCCTTCTCCTCTTCGCTCTTTATGTCTTTGATACGAATACTCTCGACGAGTCCCTGACCTTTTATCTCAATGGGTTCGTGTTCAAGAAATATCGTCAGGTTCTTGGCATCTTTAAGCTGGTTAGAGAGAACAGAGTCGCCGGTGAGCGGGGTCAGTGAAATAAGATTGACATGCTCGGCGATTTTTAACAGGTCAAGAACCGCTTCAAGTGCCGAGTTGCCACCCCCCACCACGGCCACCCTCTGGCCGGCGAATACCGGGCCGTCACAGATGGCACAGTAGGAAACGCCTCTGCCGGTTAGCTCCGTCTCCCCCGGTACATTCAGCTTCCTTGGCTTTTTCCCGGTAGCGAAGACAACGGTCTTACTCTGATATTTGTCACCGTCTTCGGTAATTGCCTCAAATCCATTTCCTATCTTTTTTAATTGCCTGATCTTATCACCAATCTTCTGGTCAATGGGGAACTGCTCGACCTGCGTCAGAAATTTGTTGATTAGCTCCGGCCCTTCGATGAACTGATAACCCAGGTAGTTCTCAATACCCAACGTAGTATTGATCTGCCCGCCGGTATCCCCACTGAGAAGCAGCGTCTTTAGTTGTTTTCGCGCCGCATAAACCCCCGCCGCCAGCCCGGCCGGGCCCCCGCCGATAATCATTAAATCATACATCGCTGCCCCTTCACGCCTTTAACTTATCTGTTCGGCTAAAGCTCACGAAAGCAGGCTATCCAGTTTCGCCTGGTTGAAACCTACTACTATATCATCACCAACAACAATTACCGGGACGCCCATCTGCTTTGATTTCTCAATCATTTCCTTGGTCTTCTCCCGGTCTTCGGCTACGTTATAGTCTGTAAAAGCTATGCCCTTCTGGGTCAAATAATCTTTGGCCCGTTTGCAGTACGGGCATGTAGGTGTTGAGTAGATGGTTACTTTTTTAGCGGCCATTTCCCCCTCCTCTGTGATTAACTGATTCGACTCTATACTATATTATTTTTAACGTGTTTATTATATCATAAGCAGTAGACGGGTATTTGTATGTGATATATGTCATATTCGCGCTGAGGGGCAATACTATAAATTGAATAGAATTTGTGTGATAAATCTCAGGTTCACGTGGAGGAATTGAACCATGGCAACCGAACAGGACACAGCACTGAAAGGATTGAAGACAGCGATTCAAATGGAAATCGACGGCAAGCAATTTTACCTGAAGGCAAGCCAGAAAAGCAGCAACGAGGCGGGAAAGAAATTGCTGGAGTCGCTGGCGGCCGAGGAGGATATTCACCGTCAGAAATTCGAGGAGATATTCGAATCCATCCGGGATAAAAATGCCTGGCCGAGAGTGGATTTCAAACCGGATGGGGGCAGCAGTCTCAGAACACTGTTCTCCAGAGCCACCGAGCAGGTTGGAAAATCCGTCAGGGCATCGGATAGCGAACTGGACGCCGTTCAAACCGCCGTGGGTATGGAAGGCAAGACCTACGATTTCTATATAAGCCAAAGCCAGTCTACTCTCTATCCGGCGGCGCGTGATTTTTACGAAGCTCTGGCCTCACAGGAGAGAGAGCACCAGCTTATCCTTGTCGATTATTATGAATACCTGAAAAACCCGGCTGCCTGGTTTGTCCATTCAGAGCATCCCTCTCTGGACGGTGTCTAAGATAAGAAAAATATAGGTTAAAAGATGGCTATGGGAGAGTGATGGTGTTATGAAGCCTAGAGAAATAAAACCGGGCGTTTACTGGGTGGGGGCTGTGGACTGGGATAGGCGACTTTTTGACGCTCTGATACCTCTTCCCGATGGAACCAGCTACAACTCCTATCTAATTCAGGGCAGTGAAAAGACGGCTTTAATCGACACCGTGGATGCCGCCATGCCTGATGTTCTGCTGAATAATCTAAAGCAGCTAGGAGTTGACCGCATCGATTACGTGGTCACCAACCACGCCGAGCAGGACCATTCCGGTGCCCTGCCCGCCGTACTGGACAGATATCCAGAGGCAAAAGTTGTCTGCACACCCAAGTGCCAGGGCATGCTGGTGGATTTAATGCTGGCTCCAGAGGAGCGAACCGTAACTGTCGAGGACCGGGAAACGATATCCCTGGGCAACCGGACTCTGGAGTTCATCCATGCACCGTGGGTGCACTGGCCGGAGACCATGGTGACCTACCTGCGAGAGGAAAAGATACTGTTCTCCTGCGACTTCTTCGGCTCTCACCTGGCAACCAGCGACCTTTTCGTTGCTGATGAAGGGCAACTCTATGAAGCAGCCAAGCGTTACTATGCTGAGATTATGATGCCGTTCCGCACCATCATACAGAAAAACCTGGAGGCGGTGAAGAACTATGCCATTGACATCATTGCCCCCAGCCACGGGCCACTGCATGACCGACCCGAGTTCATAACGAAAGCCTATCATAGCTGGGCATTCGATGACCCGAAAAACATCGTTGTTTTACCTTATATATCAATGCACGGCAGCACCCGTAAGATGGTTGAGCACTTTGTTGGGGCGCTCGTGCAGCGGGGGGTTACGGTAAAACAGTTTGACCTGGCCGGCACCGATGTGGGCAAACTGGCCATGGCGCTGGTTGATGCCGCAACGGTGGTTCTGGGTACGCCCACCGTCCTGGTTGGCCCACATCCCAATGTCGCGCATGCTGTTTTTCTGGCCAACGCGCTCCGACCCAATATCAAATTCGTATCCATCATTGGCTCCTATGGCTGGGGAGGCCGGGCGGTGGAACAGCTAAGCGCTATGATTCCAAATCTTAAGGTGGAAGTTCTGGAACCGGTAATCTGCAAGGGACTCCCGAAGGAATCGGACTTCAAGGCACTGGACAATCTGGCAGATGCCATTGCCGTCAAACATAAAGCAAATAATTACGTCTAATTACTGTCGGGAGGGCTGTTATGGACAAAAACAAAATCATTGAGTTGCTGAACAAAGACCTTCAAGATGAGCACGGCGCCATCATACAGTATCTGAACCACGCCTATGGAATAGGCGAAGGCGAGATGGCCTGTGAAATCGAGGCCACTGCCCGGGATGAGATGCGCCACCTTGACTGGCTGGCAGAGGCAATTGTTGAACTCGACGGAGTTCTCAGCCTGGAGAGAGGCACCATGCGTATGGGCGGCACGCAGGTTTCCGAATGGATGCAGAACAACGTGATTCTGGAAGAAGGGGCCATAAAGCAGTACCAGGAACATATCAGTCTCATTGACGACCCCAGGATAAAGCGCCTGCTGCAGCGCATCCTCTCTGATGAAGAAGCGCATCACGGCAGTTTCTCGCACTTCGTCGAGAAGGCAAAGCGAGCAGGAGCCAAAGATATTCGAGGCGAACGGCAGGATAAGGCAGCCAAAACGCTAAACTGGGGTATAGAGCATGAGTATACCGTTATCCTTCAGTACCTTCTGCATTCCTATATGAGCAAGAGCGAGGAGGCGAAAGAGCAACTGGCGGATCAGGCAATCAACGAAATGCAGCACCTCGGCTGGCTGGCGGAAGAACTGGCCAGTGGTGGCGGCAAACCCAATATTGAACACACCAGAGTTGACCGCTCAACCAGGCCGGTGGATATGCTCCGGGCCGATATTAAAATCGAAAAAGAAGTGGCCGATGCCTACGACAAGGCGGGCAAGGAAACCGATGATGCCGGCCTGAAAAAGCTTCTCTTCCGCATCCGGGACAATGAGCTCTACCACATTGACGTGTTCAATGACCTTCTGGAGGAAGCAGAGGGTAAAAAGTGATTGATTTCGTCCTCTCACCGAAAAAGGAAACGCAGCATGCCAGATGAACTGAGCGAGGTGCTGGACAGCGCTATCTATAAGGAAATCGCCTCACAGGCTGTCTATGAAGCGGCGCAACAGAAGACTGACGCCCCCGGAGTTAGAGAACTCCTGAAAGAACTTGCCCGGCAGGAAGTCAAGCATGCCGAAAAACTGAAAAACCTCAAGCAAAAAGGCCTGGCAAAGCAGCTGTGGCATCAGGAAAAGATAACCGACCTTAAAATCAGCGATTATTTAACCGGCGGCGAGACTCTGGAAGGCGCCGGTCTGCAGGACACGCTCATCTTCGCCATGAAACGCGAGGATGAGTCGGTGGACTTTTACCGCAAAATGATGGGCATGATGCGGGCGGAAGAAGCCAAACAGCTTTGTGCCGGTCTGGCAAATGAGGAACTCGGGCATAAAATGCGCCTGGAAATCCTCTACGACCAGTTATTCTACGGGGGTGAATAAGACAAACGTTGAAGAAAAAGCCCTCCAGCATAGAAAGCAGAATACT
>SOKS01000054.1 GCA_004375725.1 Dehalococcoidia bacterium
CCCCAGCCGGAAAATAATACTGCCGCCCCACCCACCACCCCGCCCGAGCTCCACAGCGAAATCGAGCGCCTGAGACTGAACTGGAAGCAGGTTATCGAGCAGGCGCCTGATGAAGTCAAAAGAACGCCGGCTATCGCCATCCTGAGGAGCGCGGGGGTCAAGCCGGTGGCAATCGAAGACGATACCGTGGTCTTAGCCTTCAAGTATCCCATTCACAAAGAAAGGCTGGAGACCACCGAAAACCAACAGGTGACCCGGACAATCATCAGCAAATTCCTGGGGCGCGACTGCCAGGTGCGCTGCGTCCACGAGAAAGAGGATAATCGCTTGGTGGACGCCGTCAAAAAGATAGGCGCCCAGGTCATCAACGTGGAGGAAAAGTGAACAAACGCATGATACAACAGGCTCAGGAACTTCAGGCCAAGCTGGCTAAGGCTCAGCAGGAGCTGGCCGAAGCCACAGTCGAAGCCACGGCGGGGGGAGGTGCGGTCACGGTCATCGTCACCGGCCAGCAACAGGTGAAGTCGATAAAGATATCGCCCGAGGCAATCAACCCCGATGATGCCGAGATGCTCGAAGACCTGGTGCTGGCGGCGGTCAACGAAGCCATCGCCAAGTCCCAGGAGCTCGCCGCCGAGCGCATGAGCCAGGCGACCGGAGGCTTGAAGATTCCCGGCTTGACCTAGCCTATATGTCATTGCGAGGAGCGTAGCGACGAAGCAATCTCAAAGCACTCCTGTCATTCTGAGGGAGCGAAAGCGCCCGAAGAATCTCTAAGAAAAACATATAAGGAGAAACAGGCATTGGACCAAAACATACCGCCCGCCGCGGGCGCGGTGGACAGACTCATTCAGGAATTGAACAGGCTGCCCGGCGTCGGCCCCAAGAGCGCTCAGCGCCTCGCCTACCACCTCCTCCGCGCCTCGGACGAACAGACCAAAATGCTGGCTGACGCCATCCTCTCGGTAAAGCAAAAGACCAAGCTCTGCTCGGCCTGCTTCAACATCACCGACACCGACCCCTGCCCCATCTGCCGCAATCCCCAGCGGACCCGGAGCCAGGTCTGCATCGTGGAGCAGCCGCAGGACATCCTGGCGCTGGAACACACCAAGAGCTATAACGGCCTGTATCACGTCCTCCACGGCGCCATCTCCCCCACCGAGGGCATCGGCACCAGCGATATCAGAATCAACGAACTTATGGAAAGGCTCAAAGGAAGCTCGGTCACCGAGGTTATCCTGGCCACCAACCCCACCCTGGAGGGGGAGCAGACCGCCATGTACCTCAACAAACTAATTCTCCCCCTCGGCATCAAGGTCACCCGCTTAGCTAGAGGGCTGCCCTTCGGCACCGAGCTGGAATACGCCGACGACGTCACCCTGACTCGCGCCATAGAAGGCAGGCAGGAATTTTAAGGAGGCAAAAATGGAGTACCGCCGGCTCGGCAAGAGCGAACTAAACGTATCGGTAATCGGTCTGGGGACATGGGCTATCGGCGGCAAATTCTGGGGGCACACCGATGAGGCCGCCGCCATCGCCGCCATCCAGAAAGCCATTGACTGCGGGATAAACCTGATTGATACCGCCCCCATCTACGGCGAAGGCCACTCGGAAGAAATCATCGGCAAGGCCGTCAAGGGTCGCCGCCACCAGGTCATAATCGCCACCAAGTGCGGCGCCCGTTTCAAAGGGCCCGACCTGGTCAACGACCTCACCCCGAAATTTATTCGTAAAGAGGTTGAGGTTTCGCTAAAGCTTCTGGGCACAGATGTCATCGACCTCTACCAGTGCCACTTCCCCGACCCCAACACCCCCATCGAGGAGACCATGGCCGAAATGGCCAAGATGAAGGCCGAGGGCAAAATCAGGGCTATCGGCGTCTCCAACTTCGATGCCGCCCTGCTCACCAAGGCGCAAAAGGTCGCCCAGATAGCCAGCAACCAGGTCGGCTACTCAATGCTCAACCGCGGAATCGAAAACGAGCTTATCCCCTTCTGCCTGGAGCAGGATATCGGCATACTGGCCTACGGCCCCATGGGCGGCGGCATCCTCACCGGCAAATATAAGCAAAAACCGAAATTCGAAGGGGGCGATGCCCGCACCTGGTTCTACAACTTCTACGAAGAGCCGCTCTGGAGCAAGGTACAGGCTCTGCTCAAAGAGCTGGAGAAGATTGCCGCCCGGCACGGCAAACCCGTCTCCCACGTCGCCGTCAACTGGGTGCGGCAGCAACCGGGAATTGCCAGCGCCCTGGTCGGCGCCCGAAACCCTCAGCAGGCGGAGGCCAACGCCGCCGCCGGCGACTGGCAGCTATCGGCGGAGGAGCTGTCCGGCATTGAGAAAACAGTCAGCCAGACCCTTGGCTAAGGATAAAAGCGGACTTTAGAAAAGGAGTAATACTATGTTCAAATCGGCGTTTATCGTTATGGCGCCCGATGGCGACCCCGCCAAGCACCGGGCTACCATCAAGACCGACAAAGCGGAACTGACGGCGGTATTCATTGAGATGATGAATTTCGACCAGGCCGTCGAGGTGGCTAAGGACCTGGCGCAAAACAAGGGCGTCCAGTCCATCTACCTCTGCGCCGGCTTTACCCACCAGGCGGTAGCCCGTATTTCCGCCGCTGTCGGCGGCAGGGCGGCGGTGCATGTAGCCAGGGGAGATTTCCCCAGCACGATGATGGTCGGCGATATCCTGGGTAAAGAAGGGTGGTTCGACGAGGGGTAGAAACCTGCCCCCCTTACCCCCCTCCCTTGGGTATTTATGAAGGGAGGGGGAGTGAAAGCGATGCACAAGAAAAAAAGAAGAGTCCCAATACCTGAAGAAACTAAAGCGCAAATTCTTTTCCAGAATGACCATCGCTGTTGTAGATGCCACAAAGGCCCTACCGATAGCGCTCGCATCCAGATACATCACATTAATGAAGACCCCTCTGACAACCGCCTTGAGAATCTTGCCGTATTATGTCGTGACTGTCACGATATGCTGAAAGATCAGTTGTGGATGGGACAGAGCTTCATTCAAGAGGAAATAAGAAAATACAAAGCAGCGTGGGAGAAGGCTGTTGCTGAAAAGAGAAGACATCAGAAGTTTCCGCCAGCAACCGTGAAAGAAAAGATCACTGAATTTGACGCCGAAGGAAGACCTAAACAGCTTATCGAGAGAGAAATATCCTATACCAATGGTCTTGCCCCACAAGCATTCGGCATCTCCCCACCAGTTTCACTTTCTCAGTCAAAAAAACGCGTTCTGGAAAATACCAAGCGAATAGCCACCTCCAAAAAACCCGCAGAGAAGCTGATGGAAATTCTTGATAGAATAAAAAAGGCTGAGGAAATCGGAATTGATGATATGGTGCTCCTTTCCAGGATTTGCTTATCACTCGGAGATTCAAAGTTCCATGAGGGTGATTATACAAAGGCAGAAGCGTTCTACAATGAGGCACTTAGTTATGGGAAGAGTGCAAACGAGCCGGAAATAGTGAAAATATGTTTTTATGAGCTAGGTGCTGCAGTTGGTATGCTCGGCAGGAATAAAGAAGCTTTGGATTGTTTTAACCAAGTTATCAAAACGGATAAAGACAATCCGGGTGCGTGGTTTAATAAAGGTGTGGCGTTAGGATTCCTTGATAGAACCAAAGAAGCAGCCGCTGCCTACCTGAAGGCCGTTGAGTTTAGCACCAAAGCAGAGGAATGGGGCATCGTTGCCAGTGCTCACTATAACATGGGCAACGATCTTTATGAATTGGAAAAGTATGAGAAAGCAGTAGATGCTTACCTGAAGGCCATCGATTTTGGCACCAAAGCAGAGGAGTTAGACACTGCTGCCAGCGCCTACACTAACATGGGCAATGCCCTTGGCGAATTGGAGAGGTATGAGAAAGCATTCGACGCCTACCGCAAAGCCATTGAGTTTGGCACCAAAGCAAAGGAGTGGAGCATCGTTGCCAGGGCCTGCTACAACATGGGCATTACTCTTGGTAGATTAGAAAAATATGAGGAGGCAGTAGATGTCTACCTGAAGGCTATTGAGTTTGGCACCAAAGCAGAGAAGTGGGATACCGTTGCCAGTGCTTACTATAACATGGGCGTTAATCTTGGTAAATTGGAAAAGTATGAGGAAGCAGTCAAGGCCTACTACAAAGCTATTGAATCACGCAGATTTCTGCCTGACAGGGGAGAACGAATATTTATAAGCATCACCCGCCTAATCTGTTTTTTGGGAAGTATAAGCATTCGAGATAAGAACCGCGAACAAGCGAGGCGTCTCGCCAAAACACTGTCTGAGGTATATCAGAATGGAAAAGAGGATGGGATGGCAAAGCTGGTTGTAGAGACTATGCAAACGTTTGGTTCAGACCTGCCCCAAAAAGATAGAGCAGATGCATTCCAGCAATTTGAAAAGTTGTTTCATAAAGCAAAAAAACAAATAGAGAAGATTCCGGGAAACGCTGGTAGCAAGTAACCACCATGCCAAAACCCAGAACCTATCAAACCGAAGCCATCATCATCAAGAAGACCAAGCTGGGGGAAGCCGCCCGAATCCTTACCCTCTATACCCCCCACCTGGGCAAAATCCAGGCGGTGGCTAAAGGCGTCAGAC
>SOKS01000143.1 GCA_004375725.1 Dehalococcoidia bacterium
GGCGCGCCGGCATAGTCGAAGACTATCGCTATCGTCGTGCGGATATGCCCCATGAGAAAGTCGAAGGCGGCCTGCTGTGGGACGCCCATCCGGATGATTTCTTCCATTGCCTCCCGGATAACCATGAAGCAGGTTAAAGCCAGAGTCTCAACCAGTGCTGGCTCCAGGAGCGCCATCTGCTCTGTGGTCACACGGTGGGCACGACTCACGGGAGCGAAGATGACACGGGCGATGGCTTCACCCTTGGCGTAGTCTTTTTCCGGACCCTGGTGCAATGAACAGACGATGTTCTGTTTCGCCTTGACGCCGCCAAACCAGTCCCGCTGTGCCTCAATATCTGTTTCCTCGCCGAACAGTGGTGGGTGTCCGGGGTGGCTGATAAAGTAGCTAATGCCTTCTCGCTCGGTGAGGACACCGGCATACCCCGCCGCCGGGTCCAGCCCCATGACCATGGTACCGCTCCTGAGTTTGGGGACCATATCATTGCAGACACTGCCGATGAGTTTATCCGGCAGGGCGAGGATAACGACATCAGCCTGCTGGAGTGCCTCATCTTGTGGTGTTGCCGAAAGACCAAGCTCAGCCAGGCTGGATTTGCCGGCGTCGCTTATCTCAACGTACAGTGTTTTGTAATCTGTGTTATCCTTCAGGTTCCTGGCGATGCGCAAACCCATCTTGCCGCCCGCGCCCATCAATGCAATTGTGCTCATACTGTTACTCCTTTAATATTTTTCAGTGCGGATTTAGCTCTACTCACCATCCACATGCCAAAAGTAATGGTAATTGCTTCGCAAAGGCTTGTCAAACCTGTTTTCCAGTTGACAAACCAATGGCCATTTCAATAAATTAAAGACGTTGAATTGTGGCAATAGAAAGGAAGGTGTGAAATGGAGTGGGGAATGGCGAATCGTCTGGCACAGTTAATCCAGCCGGACGGGCATGCGCTTTTTTTGCCCGTTGACCACGGATACTTCCAGGGTCCGACCAGAAAGTTAGAGGAACCACGCAAAACTATTGAACCGCTGCTACCTTATGCGGATGCCCTTTTCATCACCAGAGGCGTTTTACGCTCATCGGTTGACCCGGGTAATAGTAAGCCGATTATTCTCAGGGTATCGGGCGGTACCAGCGTGGTGGGCAAGGACCTGGCCAATGAGGGAATTACCACTTCTATGGAAGAGGCTATTCGCCTTAATGCCTCGGCCGTCGGTATTTCCGTATTCGTTGGCTCTGATTATGAGAAGGAATCATTGTTGAATCTGGCAAAGCTCGTTGATGAGGGGGAGCGGTACGGCATTCCAGTGATGGCGGTTACTGCAGTGGGCAAAGAGCTGGAAAAACGGGACGCCCGCTACCTTGCCCTGGCCTGCCGCATCGCCGCTGAGCTGGGTGCCAGGGTGGTCAAGACGTACTGGTGTGAAGGCTTTGAAAAGGTAACTGGAGGTTGTCCTGTTCCCGTGGTTATGGCGGGCGGGCCCCAGGTTGATACTGAGTTTGCGGTTTTTGAATTTGTCCATGATGGCATAAAGAAAGGTTCCATAGGGGTGAATCTGGGGAGGAACGTATGGCAGAACGATTTCCCTGTAGCCATGATCAAGGCGATAAGAGCTGTCGTTCATCAGAAGGCGACTCCCAAAGAGGCTCAGGAATTGTATGATAGTGAAAAGGAGCAAGAGGGCAGGAAATCATGACTGACACCGGCGAAAAGAACATGCGCGTGGCTATGTGGTACAACAACCGTGATGTACGCGTTGAGGAAACGCCCGTCCCGCAGATAGGTCCCGGTGAATTGCTCCTGCGGGTGGAAGCCAGCGGTATCTGCGGCAGTGATGTTATGGAGTGGTATCGCCTGGACCGTGCGCCCCTGGTTCTGGGTCATGAGATTGGCGGACAGGTTGTGGAGGCGGGGAATGGGGTGGCGGACTTTAAAGAAGGAGCGCGCGTATCGGCGGCCCACCATGTACCCTGCAATACGTGCTATTACTGCCTGAGAGGCCATCACACCATGTGCGATACCCTGCGAAAAACCAACTTTGAGCCCGGTGGTTTTGCCGAATACGTGCGCGTACCAGCCATCAATGTGGAACGGGGTGTATTCCGGTTGCCTGATGAAATGTCCTATGAGGAAGCAACATTTATTGAACCGCTAGCCTGTGTGCTTCGTGGACAGAGGACGGCACGTATGCAGCCGGGCAACAGTGTGCTTGTCATCGGCAGCGGTATTGCCGGATTACTTCATCTGCAACTGGCTCGAACTCTGGGAGCCGGTCGAGTGGTGGCGACGGACATCAACGAGTTTCGATTGAACGCCGCCAAACGGTTCGGGGCTGATGCGGCTATACATGCCAGAGAAGACCTGCCTGCCCGATTTCGTGAGGTCAACGATGGTTATCTGGCCGACCTGGTGATAGTCTGCACCGGGGCTACGGCGGCTACGGTCCAGGCATTTAAGTCGGTAGAGCGCGGGGGAACGGTTCTGCTCTTTGCGCCAACAGACCCCGGCGTTGCCACTCCGGTTTCGTTAAATGAGGTTTTCTGGCGTACTGATGTCACTCTGACCACCAGCTATGGCGCCAGCCCTTATGATTACCAGACGGCCCTGGAAATAATCCGAGCCGGTACCATCCCGGTGCGGCGGATGATTACACATCGTCTGGCTTTGGCGGAGGCAGGTTTGGGTTTCCGTCTGGTTGCTGAGGCCGGCGATTCCATCAAGGTTATCATTGAGCCACAGAAATAAAGAGGCTAATATATAGCCATTAGCGTGATTGAAGGAGGAGCGAAATGAAAGACCTATTCAACTTAAAGGGCAAGGTGGCGGTTGTCACCGGGGGGAACGGAGGCATTGGCCTGGGAATAGCGCGCGGGCTGGCCTCAGCGGGAGCCGATATCGCTATCGCTGCTCGTAATGAGGCCAAAACGGCCGAGGCGGTGAAAGGGCTCCAGAACGAATTCGGCGTGAAGGCGATTGGAGTCAAAGTGGACGTCAAGGAAGAGAAACAGGTCCAGGACATGGCGAAGAAGGTGCTGGATACTTTCGGGCGAATTGATATTCTGGTCAATAATGCCGGCACCAATATTCGCAAGCTCCCGCAGGAGTATACGGTAGATGAGTGGGAAGAGGTGCTGGATGTAAATCTGCGAGGCGCGTTTCTCTTTTCGCGGGCAGTTTACCCGGCGATGAAAGCCGCGGGTGGCGGCAAGATTATCAATATCGGCTCCATGACCTCCATCTTCGGCGCGGCCAAAGTGATGCTCTACTCGGCGAGCAAGGGTGGCATTGTGCAGCTGGGACGCTGTCAGGCAAATGCCTGGGCACGGGACAACATCCAGGTGAATGCTATCCTTCCCGGTTTCATCAATACTGACCTGACCAGAAAGGCAAGAAAGGACATGCCGGAACTGGAAGAGCGGGTTAACATGCGCACGCCGGCGGATCGATGGGGTGAGCCGGATGACCTCGCCGGTACGGCCGTTTTCCTGGCCAGCCGGGCATCTGATTTCGTGACCGGTGTGGCGCTGCCTGTGGATGGTGGCTTTTCCGTCGCCATGCTCTAAATATTTACCAAATTTAGGAATCCTGAGAAAAGAAAGAAGAAACTAGCTATGCCAAAACCAATGTATTCCGGAATCGAAGGCAAGGTCGCGCTGGTAACCGGTGGCGGTCGCGGGCTGGGTAAGGCCATCTGCCTGGCGCTGGCCAGAGAGGGGGCTGACATCGCCCTGACCGATTTGCAGGCGGCTGACGAAACAGCCAGGGAAATAGAAGCACTGGGGAAAAAAGCGATGGCCTTCAGCGCTGACGTTACCAAAGAAGCCGAGGTCAAGGAGATGGTCGACCGCATCGTTGCGGAGTGGGGCGGGATTGACATTCTGGTGAACAATGTTGGCGGTGACCATGCCTTTCTGCTGGAGGATTTGCCAGTATCGGAGTGGGACTGGATGATGGATATCAATATGAAAGGGCTTTTCCACTGCACCAAAATCGTGTCCGAGGTCATGAAGAAGAGGGGCGGGGGGAAAATCGTCAATATCTCTTCTCTGGCCGGTCTGAGGATGACCCTTTACGGGAGCATCGCCTACAGTGCCGCTAAAGCCGGCGTTATTGGTTTCACCCGCCACTGCGCCTTTGAGCTCGGGCCGGCCAAGATAAATGTGAATGCGGTCTGTCCGGGCCCTACCATGACCGAAGTGGTCCTGAGCCGGATATCGCCGGAAGTAAAGAAGCGGACGCTCCAGTCAACGCCCCTGCAGGACTTTACCTATCCTGAGGACCAGGCGGATGCGGTGGTCTTTCTGGCGTCAGAGCGGGCCCGCATGGTTACCGGCACCACACTGCTGGTTGATGGCGGCATCAGCCTGCCCGTGGGCTTTGTCGAGTGGGATGAATTTTATTCCTCGCGGAAGCAATGGCTCAAGGAAAAGAAATGGGAAGGTAAGAAAACCTCCATGTAAGCATAATCGGAAGGGAGAATTGAATCATGGCCGTAAAAGGCAACCTGAGCACTGAGGACCTGTGCTTCACCCCGGCGGTGGAGCTGAGAGAGATGCTGCGTAAAAAGGCCATCTCTCCGGTGGAACTGATAAAGGCTTTTCTGGAA
>SOKS01000119.1 GCA_004375725.1 Dehalococcoidia bacterium
GGAAAAATCCTGGCTATTGATATCGCCGAGGGAATGCTACTAAAAGCCAGGGCGAAGAGTACTAACGGTGTGGTCGCCTACCTGAATGCCGATGTCACCCATATCCCGCTGGCTGATGCCTCAGTTGACAGCGTGGTCTGTTACTCAAGCTTCCCGCACTTTCAGGATAAACCCGGAGCCTTTGCGGAAATACATCGTGTCATCAAAAGAGGCGGACGTCTTTTCATCTGCCATTCTTCATGCCGGGCAGCCATAAACGGGCTGCACAACGGTATTCCCGAAGTGGCCCATGACGTTATCCCGGAAGATTGGGAAATGCGCTTGATGCTGTCGGAAGCTGGTTTTGTCGATGTAGAGATAGAAGACAACTGTGAAAATTATCTCTGCCGGGCTTTAAGGAGAAGCTAGCTTGAAGGAATCCGGGTCAAACTCAAGGCTGATATCCAGTGACTTCGGTGAATGGGTAAGGGCGCCTATTGAGATGTAATCCACGCCGGTCAGGGCGGCCTGGCGGACATTGGACAGGTTGATCCCCCCCGAAGCCTCAATCTTCACCTTGCCTTTCAGTGATTTCACCACCTGGCGCATTTCGTCGGGGCTCATATTGTCCAGCATGATGATATCCGCTCCCGCCTCGGCAGCCTCTTTGGCTTCATCGATAGTAGTCACCTCAGCTTCAACCTTGAGTCCTTTAGGGGCGTTTTTCTTGGCTCTGGCAACGATTTCTTTCAGGCTCATGCCGGTGGCGCGCAGCGCCGCGAGGTGATTGTCTTTAATCAGTATGCCATCGCCAAGGTGGAGACGGTGGTTCGTGCCGCCGCCCATGCTCACGGCATGCTTTTCCAGCCGGCGGAGTCCGGGGGTGGTTTTTCGAGTATCGGCAATGTAGGTCTCCAGGCCGTGAGTCTCCGCGGCGTATTTTGCGGTCAGCGAGGCAATGCCGCTGAGACGTTGCAGAAAGTTGAGCGCGGTGCGCTCGGTCTTGAGGATGCTGATTACCTTGCCGCTGACCTCAGCGATTTTATCGCCGTCCTTGACCGCAGTCCCGTCTTTGCTCAGTACGGTGAAAGCAAGCGAGGAGTCGACTCTGCGGAAGACCTTTCCGGCTATCTCGGCACCGGCCAAAATACCCGCTTCTCTGGCGAATATAGTTGCCTTGCCCTCGAGTTCCGGCGGGATTAATATCTCGCTGGTAACATCACCATGCCCCAGGTCTTCGACCAGAGAGAGGTCAATGATGGCGTCTATCTGTTCTTCCGGCTTGGGCGCTTTATCCATTTTCTTATTCATATCAATTACTAATTGGTAAAAACAATATGGCGCTGCCACTCCGTGGTTTTTTCGGGGAAATCGGAGCGGAAGTGTGCGCCGCGACTCTCTTCACGCAGCAGTGCCGCCTCAGCGATCAACCGACCGGTCAGCACCAGGTTGTGTAACTCATGGGAAGGGCGGTCGGTGGGTGGTGGCAATTTATGCTGCCACGCCGCCAGAATGTCGGCTGCTCTGGACAGACCGTCGGCGTCCCGGATGACGCCAATGTGATTCCAGGTGAGTTGCTGTAGGCTGGTGAAACTGAGTGCCGGGACTGGGCCTGTGGCCTTTCTCTCGCTCAGCTTCTGGTGAACCTCCTGACGTTTGCGGGTGGCCGGTGAACCGGTTCCAGACCCTCTGGCGGTTCTTTCCATGATGCGCTTGCTGAAGACGACTACCTCCAGCATGGAGTTAGAGGCCAGGCGGTTGGCCCCGTGCACGCCGGTGCAGGCAGTTTCGCCGGTGGCGAAAAGCCCGGAGACGTTCGTTTCTCCCCAGCTATTGGTCTTGATGCCGCCCATCATATAATGGGCGGCCGGTGCCACCGGGACCGGCTCCCTGGTGATATCAAGGCCATGGTCAAGACAGAAGCGGTAGATGTTGGGGAAGCGGGTGGTGATTACGTAGGGAGAGAGATGGGTGACATCAAGGTAAACACGGTCGGAACCCGTTTTTTTCATCTCATGGAGGATACTGCGTGCCACCACGTCACGCGGTGCCAGGTCGCCCTGCGGAGTGTAGTCGGGCATGAACCGATGTCCTTCGGTGTTGTGCAGAATACCGCCCTCGCCCCTGACCGCTTCCGAAATGAGGAAAGGCGTTACCCCGGGAAGATGCAGGGCGGTGGGATGAAACTGGAAAAACTCCATATCGATGATTTCAGCCCCGACCTTGAAAGCGAGAGCGATACCGTCACCGGTGGCGATATCGGAATTGGTGTTGAATTTGAAGAGCTGCCCGGCACCGCCGGTGGCGAGAATAAGATGCCGGCATTCGAATATCTCGGTGGCGCCGGTGTGGCAGTCCAGCACATTCAGGCCAGTGACAGAATTTTTTTCCACCAGAATTTCCGCAGCCTGACTGTCTTCAAGCACCGGGATTCTGGCCGCACGAACGCACCGGCTCAGTGTGACCTCGATATGCTCGCCGGTGGCGTCACCGCCGGCATGCAGGATACGGGGAACGCTGTGGGCGGCTTCCAGGGCAAGCGCAATCCTGCCGTTCAGCGTATCAAAGGGGACACCAAAGTTGACCAGTTCTGCAATGCGGGCCGGGGCTTCATCGACCAGGATTCGTACCGTTTCCTCATCGCACAGGCCGTCTCCGGCGGCGATGGTATCTTCGTAGTGCAGGTCCGGGGAATCATCCCGGCCGATAGCGGCCGCGATACCTCCCTGGGCGTGTCGGGTATTGCAGTCTTCAATGCTGCCCTTGGTTATGACCATCACGCTACCCTGCTCCCTGGCAAGGAGCGCCGTATAGAGGCCGGCGATACCGCTGCCTACTATAATGTAGTCATAGTACTTCATGCGCTATTGCTCGAGGCGCTGGCCGGCAATGCTGTTTCGGGCAATACGGATGGTCGTTCCCGATTCAACTTTTATAACGACGCTATCATCGCTCAGGCTCTCCACAACACCGTAGATGCCGCCGGTGGTGACGACTTTATCGCCGCGTTTCAGTTCCTGCATCAGTTCCTCGTGTTTTTTGCGTTGCCGGCGCTGTGGTCGAATGATGAGAAAGTAGAAGATGGCGACAAGTAGAACGATAAAGATAATAAGCGTCCAGTCGAAACCTCCACCTTCCTCGGCTCCTTCCGGCGGTGGCACGCAGCCGCTGAGTACCGCCAGAAACGTGACCAGCATACCTGTCATCAGACCATACTTTAACATTGTACCTCCTTATTTCGTTTTGCTAACCGTGCCCTGTAATGACCACGGGCTCGTCTTTTCTACCCGAATATTTACCAGTTGTCCCAGATAATCACGGCTATCGCTGAAGAAAGCGAGTTTGCCGGTGCGGGTTCTACCCTGCCACTTGCCTTTTACCCTGGACTCGACCAGAATTTCCACCGTGCTACCGAGCAGCTGTTCATTGATTTCGGCGGCGATTTTTTCCTGGAGCTGCTCAATAATGTTTAAACGTTCCTTTTTCACCGCCGGTGGGATATCATCTTCCAGCTCGCGGGAAGCGGTGGTTCCCGACCTCGGTGAGTACGCCGCGACGTGGACAGTGTCAAACCTGAGTTCGGAGAGCAGGTTCACCGTTGCCTGGAACTGAGATTCTGTCTCTGAAGGGAAGCCAACGATGACGTCCGTGCTCAGTGCCACGCCGGGGACGGTATCCCGTATTCTTTTTACCAGCTGCCGGTACTGGGCGGCGATGTAGCCACGCCTCATCAGCTTGAGAATATCGTCGCTGCCTGACTGGACGGGGAGGTAGATTTGCTCGCAGACCTTGTCCAGCCTGGCGATGGCGTCAATGAGCTTAACGCTCATATCCTTGGGGTGGTTGGTCAGGAAGCGTATCCTCGCCAGACCATCAATGGCGTTAAGCGCCTGCAGCAGGTCGGCCAGGTCGGGCTTATCGGGCAGGTCATGGCCGTATGAGTCCACATTCTGGCCCAGCAGAGTTACCTCTTTAACCCCCCGCCCGGCCAGCTCTTTGACCTCACAGACAATCTCTGTTACCGGACGGCTCACCTCACGGCCGCGGCGATAAGGGACAATGCAGTACGTGCAGAAGTTATTGCAGCCCTGGATGATGGGGACATAAGCGGTGGGGGGAGGGTTTTGGGGCAATGTCGCCAATGCGGCCGGTTTTTCCAGCCAGGGAGGATAATCGCCCGGCTTGAAAAAGTAATCGACGTGAGGGAAGTCTTTTCTCAGCCTGGCGGTATCGGAGTTCACCAGGCAGCCGGTAACGGCCAGTGTGATGTCCGGGTGTGCCCGGGCAAAGGGGTGCAGCGCCCTGATTTTATTCACCACCCGATTTTCCGCGCTCTGGCGCACCACGCAGCTATTGAGGATAATAACGTCAGCATTCTCGGCGGTGTCCGTTGCCCGGTAGCCGATATGCTCAAAGAGGCTGCCGAGTTGCTCCGACTCCGCCTTGTTCATCTGACAGCCGATGGTCCAGATATGGTAGTTAGGCATCTCACCCCGTTGCTTATCTTTAATAGTAATATACCCCTTTTCAGGGGCATAAGCCACTTGTTTTTCATGGCGGAGGGAGTGGGATTTGAACCCACGACCCCGGTTTCCCAGGGTAAGCGCTT
>SOKS01000149.1 GCA_004375725.1 Dehalococcoidia bacterium
AGCAGAACCTTTGGACGGATGGCAGTCAGAGAGCCCAGGCGGTCACCATCGCCAGCCGCCAGGATAATACCTTTATTAACCTTTTCTTTACGCATGAGGACGCCTTATCTCCTATTTCGCAGAAACTCCGGGGTACTAGTACTGATACCTGGAGGTACCTGTTTGCGATACTTTGATGTGCTTCGTCGGGTGCGGGTAGCTAACACTATACTAAGAGGGATTAGGTAGTTTGTCAACCAAGTGTAACAGAAACCTAGTCGCATAATTACTATCTCTTTTCGCAACGTTGATGCCTGAGCGCACGTTCCATCGCATTCTAATCCAACAAAAAGTTATGTGCGTGGTACCTGCTCCCGATAATGACCAATTGCGGCCTCTTGGTGTCCTTAATCGCTTTTTATTTCAAAGAAATGCTATACTTAGTTTCCAGCCTGACATGAAACTGGACTCCTTTTCGGGGGGCAGGTCACCTCGGCAAGGAATTTCTGGTACAGGAGAAGTACACCGCGGTAGCGGTAGGCAATGCGGCGGGTGATGGCGCACTGGAAGAGGCCGAACTTCTCGTATGTCGTGAGGTCACCGGGAAGTTCACCCGTTAGTTGTTCTTCCTTGCGGGCCTTTCTACGCGGGTTCATCCTGGGTCTCGCTTGCATTGGGGACGGTGGATGAATTAGAATGCCCCCAAGGGAATTCGAATCCCTGTTGCCGGCTTGAAAGGCCAGTGTCCTAGGCCTCTAGACGATGGGGGCGCACGAGCCAAGTATAGCAGAAACAGTCTCAGCAGGCAAATGACGTTTTACTCAACCCTTCGTTATTGGAAGTGGCATGAATCAGGCATCGAGTGAAGCACAGTCAATTGAATCAGGCAAAAAATCCAGACGGAGACGGCTTCTCTTCATAGTAGCCCTTCTGTTCGTTATTGCCATTACGGTGGCTCTGCAGCTTACCTACGGTCTCCATCCGGAAAAACTGATAGAATTAAGAACGCAGTTATACTGGGGGGCATTCCTCATCAGCATCATCGGAAACGCCACCCTTATCTTCCCGGGTGCTGTCTTGGTGATGCTATCAAATCTGGGGATCCTGCTCTACGGCAGCACGGGGTTATACGGTCCGATAATCATCGGGCTTGTTGGAGGAGTAGGGGCGGCCATTGGAGAGACCACCGGCTATGTTGCCGGCTACAGCGGACGGGAGATTGTGGCACGAGGGAAAATGTACGGAAGGGTAGAAAAGTGGTTGAGAAGGTGGGGGGCACTTGCCATATTCCTTTTTGCACTGATGCCAGTTGTCTTTGACCTGATCGGTATTGCCGCCGGGATACTTCGCTTTCCGTTCTGGAAATTTCTCCTCCTCTGCGGGTTGGGGAGAACCATACTTTACACTGTTTTTGTAACGCTGGCGGCTCTGGGCTGGAAAGCCATTCTGCCTTTCTTCGGCTAACGCCGTCCTCTGATTTTCAGAAGCAATAGCGAGCCCACCATGAAATAGACGAAACATGCCCCCAGCATCACCTGGTAACCCAATCCAGCCCCATAGCGGTTAAAATAGTCAATTACCGGTCCGATGAGACGGGCCAGCGCCGCCCCACCGGCGGTCGCCATGTTGGTCAAACCAAGGTAACGAGCCTCTTCACCGCCGGGCACAAGATCGGTGGCCAGAGCCCAGTTGGAACTCATGAAGGCCCCGGTGGCAGTGCCAATAATGGCGCCACCAGCAATGACCACACCGTAACTGGTAGAAAAAAAGATAACCAGTATGCCACCTGCTCCCACGAGGCCGGAGGAAATGACCACGGGGCGACGGCCGATTCTATCGGACAGTCTTCCCGCAGGGTAAACGGCAAGCAGCATGCCGACACCCACCGCAATGAGGAGGTCGGCCGTGGCTGTTGCCGGGTTGACCAGGCCAATGACATCTCTCAGGTAAAAGAGGGTGAACGTCTGGATGGTGGCCAGTGCCATGAAGATGAGAAGGCGTGAGACGAGAAAGACAATGAAATCGCGGTCTTTCCTGACGTCAACCTTGAAGCTCCGGGAAAGGGTTTTCCATACGGACAGTTGTTCTTCGTTTTTCCTGCCGGGAGATTCTTTCACCATTATTATCGTTGCCAGCATGGCCCCCAGGAGTACGGCTGCCAGCACTCCCAGCACGAGCCATAGCCATATAACGCCCTCGCCGGGGACGTACTTTCCCATGAAATAGCCGATGAGTCTAACAATGGCAATGCCGCCGATTATCTCAAGCAGGCTTTTAACGCCGGAAGCGAGCCCTTTCCTATCCTGTGGGACAAGGTCGGGGATGAACGCCTGATATGTACCCTGCGCTACGTTGCTGGTCATCTGCAGCAGGCAATAGATGATGAAAAGAGCAAAATAGCTCTGGAAAAGGCCTATTCCAGGTAGAAGCAGAACGCCGAGCAGGCTGCCAATTAAAATATAGGGTCGCCTCCGCCCCCATTTGAAGCCAGAGCGGTCGCTTATGGCGCCGGTTATGGGCTGAACAATCATGGCCAGAAGCAACCCGGCAAAGGTGAGCAGGCCGAGGTAGGTGTTTTTTTCTGCCTCGGCAACCACGTCCAGCAGCCGAAGGGGCAGTACAATGCTATGCAGGCTGCTCCAGAGCGCAGCCAGAGCGAAGCCATAAATGCTTATTTTAAGGTAATCGAGGCGACCAAAGTTATCTTTCATTGCCTAAAAGCATAGCAGAGCAGGCGTCAACAGGCAATCGTTTCAGTAATTGACATAACATTACAACAGAGTAACGGTCGGGCGGGAAAAAGGCTAGCGCCATTTTTTACGGGTAAATGGCGATTGACTCCAGGCCGGTGGTCTCCGGCAGCCCCAGCATCAGGTTCATGTTCTGAATCGCCTGCCCCGCCGCCCCCTTTACCAGGTTGTCGAGGCAGCTGATGACAATGAGTCGGCCGGTCCTCCCATCGATGGTGGGGTAAATCAGGCAGAGGTTGTTTCCCCAGGTGTGCTTGGTGTGAGGCGGGGACTCGGTTACGCTGACAAACGGCTCGTCTTGATAAAAATCGAGGTAAAGCTTCCGCAATTCTGTCTTCCCTTTTTCGCCACCGGCGATTTTGCCGGCTACCGGCGACGCGTAGGCGGTGGTAAGTATGCCGCGGGTCATCGGAATCAGGTGCGGGACGAAGGTAACCGATGCTTCTTTCAGGCCGAGAAACTTTAGTTCCTGGGTTATTTCGGGCAGGTGGCGATGCCCGCTCAATGCGTAGGCGGCAACGTCCTCGTTGACCTCGGAGAAGTGGGTGGTCAGGCTGAGGCTGCGCCCCGTCCCGGAGACACCCGACTTGCTGTCGATGATGATGTCAGGCTGGATAATTCCCGCCTTTATCGCCGGAGCGAGGGCGAGAATGGCGGCGGTGGGGTAGCAGCCCGGGTTGGCCACAATCTGCGCTGATGAAATCTGCTGTCGGTACAGCTCGGGCAGGCCGTAGACGGCTTTAGATAGCAGCTCGGGAGCGGGATGGTCGAAGCCGTACCAGCGCGGGTACTCGCCGGCGTCTTTGAGTCGGAAATCGGCGCTGATATCCACGATTTTTATGCCGGCCTTGACCAGCGGCAGGATGACCTCGGCGCTTTCCTTGTGCGGCATGGCCGAGAAGGCAACGTCAACCTCGCCGAGCTTTGCTGCCACGGTGAGGTCGATTTGGCTCAGGTGGGGAAAGACCGCCCCCAGTTTTTGCCCCGCCGCGCTCCGCCCGGTGACGCAGGTCAGCTCGACCTCCGGATGTTGGTGGAGAAGTCGCGCCAGCTCCACGCCGGCGTAGCCGGTAACGTTGATGATGCCAATCTTTGTTTTGCTCATTCTTCCATGACCCAGCAGTGGTTGCAGAGGTCAGCGCCGTAGGCGAGCTCCTTGTCTCTTATCATCTTTAACTTCGGGTTTATCAGGGTTGCCGCGCCGTAATCCGAATCGCAGTACTTCTGGCAGACCTCGGGGACGCCCATCTCCTGGCAGACGTCATAGGTAGGGCATTTCCGAATCTCGATGCAGAGCCGTTTCGGGGTTGCCTCAACGACTTTGAGCTCCGGCCTGACTTTCTCCTGGGCTTTGAACCATTCGCCCATCACCTTGAGAATATCCTCCGGGGGAACGCCCTTGAGTCGGCCTTGCCAGTTGTCGGCGCCGTACTTTATCCACGCTTTCTCGATTATCGCCAGCGCTTTCTCTTTGCCCAGCGCCTCCATGAATTCTTTGGCGAAGTAGATGGCCAACCTGAGTTGCTCTTTCACCAGCTTCACTCTCTCTTCGTAGTCTGCCAATGTCTTCTCCTTTGTCAATTCGTTGAACCGGGAACTGATTCCCTAATCATGGCTGCCGAGCCAGGATTCGAACCTGGGCTAGAGGATCCAAAGTCCCCTGTGCTACCACTACACAACTCGGCAGTACCGGCGATGTGGCGCCGCGGCTTCTGCGCTCCCTGGTGCCGAAGGTCGGACTCGAACCGACACGGAGGTTACCCCCCAACAGTTTTTGAGACTGCCGCGTCTGCCATTCCGCCACTTCGGCGTTATAAGCACGTGGTGCCGAGGCCCAGA
>SOKS01000145.1 GCA_004375725.1 Dehalococcoidia bacterium
AGTCCCGGTGCCACTGACCGTGGCGGTGTTGGGCGGGGAGGTGCAGGTACCGACACTGAAAGGAAAGCTGGCACTGAAGATTCCTCCGGAGACACAGAACGGGCGTTCCTTCCGTCTTGCCGGGCAGGGAATGCCCCACCTTGGCAATTCATCCCACGGCGATATATTCGCCAGGGTGAACGTCGTTCTGCCCACAAAGTTATCGGACAAAGAAAAGGAACTTTTCCAACAGCTTGGCGAGCTTCGCAGCTGAAAGGAGGTTAGACTATATGGACCAAAATGATGAACCGAGATATGTCATCAGCATTGCCGCCAGGATTCTGGGCACACAGACTTATACGCTGCGTTACTACGAAAGAATTGGCCTGATTGAGCCGAAACGTTCCCAGGGCAACATCAGGCTCTACTCAGATAGAGATATCGACCTGCTCCGCCGGGTCAAGGCACTGGTTGAGGACATGGGGGTAAACCTAGCCGGGGTGGAGGTCATTCTGCGTTTAGTGCAGCGGATGGGCGAGATGCAGAACGAAATGGAAAAGCTGGAATCTGAGGTGAAAAGGTTAGGAGGCAAATAGGAGATGAGACAGGAGAGATTTACGGAACTGGCATTGGATGCCCTATCAGCTTCTCAGGAGCTTGTCCGCCAGTATAAACATAGCCAGTGGGATGTAGAGCATCTCCTGCTGGCACTGCTCCAGCAGGAGAGAGGTCTGGTAGGTGATATTTTAAGGGAGTTGAACATCGATGTTGAAGCGGTCAAGCAGCAGACGGAAACCGCTCTGGAAAAAACACCCAAGGCCGCTTATGAGGTAACACAGATTTACCCTACTCCCCGGACCAACACCGTCGCCCAGACTGCTGATGCCGAGGCGAAGCGGATGCAGGATGAATATATCAGCACCGAGCACCTGCTCCTTGCCATCATCGCTGAAGGCGGTGAATCCGCCACTATTCTAAAACAGTTCGGTGCTGACCAGGAGAAGGTATATAAAGCTCTGGAGAAAATCCGCGGCGGTCACAGGGTTACCGATGCCCGGGCGGAGAGTCGCTACCGCTCGCTGCAGAAGTACGGCCGTGACCTCACCGAGTTTGCCCGGCAGGGTAAGCTCGACCCGGTCATTGGCCGCGAGGCGGAAATCAAGCGGGTCATGCAGGTACTCACCCGGCGCACCAAGAACAACCCGGTGGTTGTCGGCGAGGCCGGCGTGGGCAAGACCGCCATCGCCGAGGGGCTGGCCCAGAAAATCGCCGCCGATGATGTCCCCGACTCCCTCAAGGGCCGGCGTGTGGTGGCGCTTGACATGGGCTCTCTGGTGGCGGGCAGCAAATTCCGCGGCGAGTTCGAAGAACGTCTTAAAGCGGTCATGGACGAAGTCCGTCAGGCCCGGGGGGAGGTTATCCTTTTCATCGATGAGATTCACACCGTGGTTGGCGCCGGAGGCGCCGAGGGCGCCATTGACGCCAGCAATATGCTCAAACCGGCACTGGCGCACGGCGAACTGCAGTGCGTTGGCGCCACCACCATTGACGAGTATCGCAAGTTCATTGAAAAGGACAAGGCACTGGAGCGGCGTCTGCAGCCAGTATTCATTGGTGAACCAACGGTTGAGGCCACGATAGAGATACTGAAAGGCTTAAGGCCCCGGTACGAAGCACACCACAAGATTAAAATCTCCGATGAGGCCCTGGAGGCCGCCGCCCGTCTCAGCCAGCGTTATATCTCGGACCGGCACCTGCCGGACAAGGCGATCGACCTTATCGATGAGGCAGCGAGCAAAATCCGCATTGATACCGAAAGCGCCACGCCGGAAATCCGCTCGCTCGAGCAACAATTGAACCGGCTCACCAATGAGGAGGAAGCTGCCTCGCAGCGGCAGGACTATGAGCAGGCCGCTCAGCTCAGGGCGAAACGTCTCAAGCTGGAAGAAGAATACCAGCAGGCGAAGAAGGAGTGGCTCAAGCAGGAGAAAATCAGCGAGACAGTGAACGAAGAACACATCGCCCATCTCATCTCCAGCTGGACCGGTATACCCGTTTCCCAGATGCTGGAGGGCGAGGCGGAAAAACTGCTGCACATGGAAGAGAGAATCCACGAACGATTAATCAACCAGGAGGAGGCAGTCACCGCCGTCTCCGAAGCCATTCGCCGGAGCCGCTCCGGACTGAAAGACCCGAGACGGCCCATCGGCAGTTTCATCTTCCTCGGGCCGACCGGTGTCGGCAAGACCGAGCTCGCCCGTACCCTTGCCTGGTTCCTCTTCGACGATGAAAACGCCATGGTGCGCCTTGATATGTCCGAGTACCAGGAGCGGCACACCGTGTCCCGGCTCATCGGTGCTCCCCCGGGCTATGTGGGTTATGAGGAAGGGGGCCAGCTTACCGAGGCGGTCAGGCGGCGCCCCTACCGGGTCATCCTCCTCGACGAGATCGAGAAGGCACATCCCGAGGTCTTCAATAGCTTGCTCCAGCTTCTGGATGATGGACGCATGACCGATGGTCACGGCAGGACGGTCGACTTCAAGAACTGCATCATCATCATGACCAGCAATGCCGGTGTAGAACATATCAAGCGTGATTCGTCGCTCGGCTTTGCTCCCCGGAAAGAAGCAGCCAAGGCAGGCAATCAAAGATACGAAGCGATGAAAGAAAAGGTAATGGCCGAGGTAAAGAGGACTTTTCGCCCCGAATTCCTCAACCGCCTCGATGAGACCATCGTCTTCCACGAGCTTACCGAGAGGCAACTGAGGAGTATCGTCGACCTGATGGTCAGAGACCTGCAGAAGCGCCTGGCAGAACGAAAACTGGACATTGAACTCACGGAAAAGGCAAAGTCATGGCTGGCCAAGGAAGGCTACGACCCGGTCTTCGGTGCCAGACCTCTGCGGCGGGTTATTGAACGCTGCGTGGAAAACCCTCTGTCAACCAAACTGCTCAGGGGAGAATTCAAAGAGGGTGACACCGTGAAAGTTGAGCTTGGCGACGAAGGTTTGACCTTCGCCGCCAAGACTTCGGCCAAGGCAGCTGCCTGAGCAACTAAACACACCGATGCCCTTAGTCTTGCCATATGGCAAAAGTTCGGGTAGAATAGGGGGACATGGCCGAACAGGATCTTAAAAAGAAGCCCTCGACCAAGACAGCCTTTTTCCTGGGTATCTTCGGAATCGTAGCAACTCTACTCATGGCGGGGGCTGTCGTTTATTATTGGGAATGGGTGCACGGTCTTGGCGCATATGGATATGTAGGTGCTTTCCTTATCAGTATCCTTGGTGGAGCAACGATTATCGTCCCGGTGCCAATGCTGGCGGTGGTCTTTGCCCTAGGCAGGGTAATGGAATATACCTGGTTGGTTGGCCTTGCCAACGGTCTGGGTGAGACCATTGGTGCCCTGACTATCTATATGACCGGCTATGGCGGTGGTTCAACATTATATTACCACACACATGGCAGACTTCATACCGCCTACGAACGGTTAATGAAACTTATGGAGCGGAGAGGTTCATTAACTCTGTTCTTACTCGCCGCCATACTTAACCCCTTCTTTTACCCGGCAGCGATTGCCGCCGGAGCGCTGCGTTTTGGTGCCAAGAAGTATTTCATCATTACCTTTGTAGGAAAGACCATTAAGGGCTTGACCGTGACCTATGCTGGTTACTGGGGTCTCCGCGGACTGCTCAGAATGCTCGGGGCACCAATCTAATCAGCGTTCCTCTATAATTATCCGCAGAATTTTATCACCTTCAAACTGCGGATTCTGGTTCGGGTCTCTCGGTGTCAGCTTCTCGAGGACATCTATCCCCTCAATTAACTGGCCGAACACGGTGTGTTTGCCATCAAGGCCGTGCTGCGGCGCAAACGTGATAAAGAACTGGGCGCTGTTGGTGTTTGGTCCAGAATTGGCCATGGAGAGCACTCCGGCATCGTGTTTGTGCCCGGTAAATTCGTCATCAAATTTATAGCCGGCGCCACCCATTCCGGTGCCGGTAGGGTCACCGCCCTGAGCCATAAAGCCCGGTATGACCCGGTGAAAAGTGGCGCCATCATAAAAACCTTCCCGGGCCAGAAAGATAAAGTTGTTCACCGTTTCCGGCACATCTTTGGCAAATAGCTCCGCCACCATATTCCCCTTTTCCGTCTCAATAGTCGCCGTATATTGCTTGCCGGTATCGATAGTCATTGGTGGCGATGATGAATAGGTCTTCGGTTTCGCCTCTGGCGCCGGTGCTTGTTCGGGTGCCTTCTCACCACATGAAATTGCCGCAAGCGCCATCAGTAGCGTAATCACAACCAGAGAGACCATTCTCTTTACCATTGTCCTCACCTCTTGCCTGAAAGAATTAATATTATTTGTGATTGTAGCTGATTTATCCATTAAAAACAACCGCTCTGGGACTTGCTATTGCATAATGCGAATAATGATGCTGAAGTTGCCAAGTAACCTGCTTTGTGATAAATTATATGCGTAAACAAGGGGCTGTAGCTCAATTGGGAGAGCGTTTGACTGGCAGTCAAAAGGTCGGGAGTTCGAGCCTCCCCAGCTCCACCAAATTTCAA
>SOKS01000003.1 GCA_004375725.1 Dehalococcoidia bacterium
CATGCCGTTATTACCGAGAGCGATGAGACCAATAATGAAAAAATCGTCACCTTCTCACCGAGTCTTGCCGACCTTATTGTTCAGGATATTACCTGGTCACCGACTGAGCTATCGGTAGGCGATAAGGTTACCTTCACCGTGACCGTGAAGAACCAGGGGATTGGCAACGCAGCAGAATCCAGTGTCAATCTGCGCATTGATAGTTTCTACATGGGCTATCGGGCACTGGAAGGCATAGATGCCGGTGACACGACGGGAGTAACTTTTACCTGGAGAGCCGAAGCAGGTTCACATCAGATAAAGGCCATGGTCAACCCAAAGGATGAGGTGGCCGAGAGCGATGAAGCGAATAATGAAAAAATCATCACCTTTCTAACGCCACCTTCTGACCTCATCATAGAGCAGATAACCTGGACCCCACCAGAGCCGATTATCGGTGACACAGTGACATTTACCGTTACGGTAAAAAATCAGGGAGAGGCTGGCTCTGACTATGCCCATGTTGCCTATTACATTGATGATAACCGCGTGTCTTCTAACTACATAAATCCAATATCAGCTAACGCAACCGATAATCAGACCTTCACCTGGGCAGCCATCGCCGGCGAACATGTTATTAAAGCTTTTGTTGATTACACCGAGGTAGTTGCCGAAAGCGATGAGACCAATAATGAAAAGGTAATCACCCTTGTCCCCATTGGTCCCGATCTCATAATCGAAAGTATAGACTGGTCGCACAACGACCCATCGGCAGGAGAAACGGTAACCTTTACTGTCACCGTAAAGAATGATGGAGGTAGCCGGGCAGACGCTTCACTGGTCTATATTTACATTGATAACAACCCAAGGGGCTATCAGGACATCCCAGACATGGACCCTGGCACAAGAGTAATCAGAACCTTTGACTGGAAAGTGACATTGGGTTCGCACGCTATCAAGGCCGTGGCCGATGATTCGAACCTGGTGGCAGAGAGCAATGAAATAAATAATGAGACGTTGATTGCCTACCCTATGCCTGACCTTAACTTCGAAGCCATGATATGGAGTCCAATTAACCCATCAATAGGGGATAAAGTCATATTGACCGCATACCTCAAGAATAAAGGCAGCCTCAGGGCAGGTGGTTTCCAGATATACTTCTACGTCGACGATGAAGCGGTGAATTACCAGGATATTCCGCAGCTCGACGCTGGTGCGCGCGTGACCAGTACCTTTGAATGGGATGCCACCGCCGGCCCGCATACCCTTACCGTGTTCGCTGATGGCGCCAATGTTGTTTCTGAGGGAGTTGAGAGCAACAATGGAGAAACGGTCGCCTTTTCCATTCCCGCCCCTGATCTGATCATCGAGTCCATCACCTGGCCCTCTGGAGAACCCTCGGCCAGTGACAATGTGGTCTTTACGGTAACCGTCAGAAATCAGGGTGATGCCAAGGCCAGATATTCATCCGTGAATTATTATGTCGATGGCCAGTACCTGGCATCAGGACAAATCAATTCACTTGAGCCCGACGCTGAGACTGAGGAGATTTTCAGTACCTGGATGTCACAGGCTGGACCTCATACTATCAGGGTGGTCATCGATGAAGAAAACCAGGTTCCGGAGAGCAATGAAGTGAACAATGAAAAAGTGGTGACCTTCTCTACTGAAAACACCACTTCAGCAGCAGAACAGGCGCCCGCGCCCGCTCCCGACACAAAACCCCGGCAAGGGCCAGCCCCGCTCCCGCTGACACCACCGGAAAAAGACTACAAGACAGAGATATTCTTTGGCATCGTGGTGGTGATACTCGCCGTTACTCTGACTCTCTCGCTGCTCCGGGAGCTCCGAAGAAGGAAGTAACGTCCGCCTCAGTAAAGAGTTGGTTTAAGCGATTTTTCTATCTTTAACAATCTTGCTCAGCGCTGACGACGCGGCGCTCCGCACAAAGCCTTCGTCGCTGCTCAAGGCAACAAACTGAAACCCCTGGGCAATGCGTTCGTTGACCGCTTCGGCACTGCCCACCTGGATTCCCCCCCGAACACCATACTTCTTCCCTGCCGCCAGCGCCTTGTTTACCGCATCCACGTGGCGGGGGTCGGTCTGGTCCAGACCCGGTTTCAACCCCAGGGATATAGCAAGGTCACTCGGCCCGATAAAGAAGCCGTCTACACCCTCCACGGAGAGGATTTCATCAACGCGATTCACGGCATCAATATGCTCAATCTGTACTATCAAAGCAATCTCCTCGTTGGCGTGCTCAAAGTAGTCAATGCCGCCATAGAGACGCGTCCTCGGTCCACCGAAGCTCCGCACGCCGAGCGGCGGATAGCGAGTGGCCTGCACTGCCCGTATCGCTTCTTCACGACTGTTCACCATGGGAATGACCAGTCCGTAAGCACCGGCATCCAGAGCGCGCTTGATGCACATCGGGTCGTTCCACGGTACCCTGACCATTGGCACTGCGCCGGTATATAAGACAGCCTGTACGATGGATTGCGTTGTATTGATATCAATGGAACCATGCTCGGTGTCTACTACCACCCAGTCGTATCCCATATTGGCGATGATTTCGGCGGTGATGGGACTGCCAAGCACCACCCAGGTGCCAACTGCCGCCTTGCCTTCACGCCACAGCTCCTTCACACGGTTCTTCTTCAATTTATTCTCCCCCCTTTTCAGCTTTTCATCTGTTCCAGGAAGCGCTTCAGCCTGGACTGAAATTTCGGCTGGTCCCAGACCTCCCGGTTCACCACACCGCCGGGCATTTCCCCGTTTATAAGCTGCGTTATCTGCCCGGCGATGATTTCCCACACGTTGTTGAGAAAATGGTCGGTGAAAACCATGGCATGGGCGGTAACGATGACATTGTCCAGCTTTAACAGCGGGTTATCCGGCGGCGTTGGCTCCTGTTCAAAGACATCCAGTGCCGCTCCCTGTATCCACCTTTCACGCAGCGCTTTCACGAGCACCGCCTCATCAATAATCGGCCCGCGAGCGGTATTAATCAGGAAGGCAGTCGGCTTCATCTTTTTCAGTTCCCTCTCGCCAACGAGATGACGTGTCTTCTCATTCAGCGGACAGCTGATATTGAGGAAGTCAGATTCAGAGAGCACCGTGTCCATATCCACCAGCTTCACGTCAACATCGCTCACATCTTCCGGTTTGAGGTAAGGATCATAGGCGATGTGCCTCATGCCAAAAGGCTTGGCCAGTTTGAACATCTCATGCCCTATGTTCCCCACACCCAATGACCCCAGTGTCCTGCCAATCAGGCCGTAGCCGTTGTACTTGGGCACATCGCTCCACCGTCCTTCGCTGGTTAGCTGGTGCTTGATGAAAAGACGTGTGCTGAGGGCAAGGATAAACGTAATGATGGCCACCGCGACCGGGCGGCGCACCGCGTCCGGCGTGATGCATAAAAGTACCCCGGCTTTGTTCAGCGCCGGAACGTCAATGCGGTCATAACCAACACCGTTGCGGTGTAGTGAAAGAAGCCGGTCATTGCCGACGAAACTGCTCTCCGTCCATCGGGAAAAGGTACGGGTAACCACGATATCATAATCTTCTATCTGAGGCGGAGTCACTTCGGGCAGCATTTCGGCGAAGATCCCGCGTTCAATATCCGGTATCTTCTCCAGAGACCTGAATCCCGGGCAATCCAGGATAAAATTACCATCTTTGTCATAGTAATCCCGGGTGAAGCCGACCTTGGCTTTACGGCCCATGCTTGTTTCCTCCTTAAGTTGTAAATTTATGGTGTGGTAAACTTCTGCCCACCGTGAATTCTCTCAGGATGATGGCGCATTAACCATATTTTTATCTTTCCCCTGATATTTGTCAAACATTCACCGTTAGCAATTCCCTGATTCTTGTCATTTACCATGGAAATATTGTAATATTAACCGAAGCGCTGGCGGCTGCCCGCGCCACAGTGTAATTATTACCCATCAACTGGATGATTCCATCCTCACAATTTATCAAATAGGGCTGAGAGAATACATTATAAGGAGGTATTTACGTGTTCAAATCGGTCAATCTTCTCAGGCTGAATCAGGGCCAGGAACTCTTGAATGAACTTGCCCGGTACTGTGAAAAGAAAGACATAACCTCGGCAATAATCCTCGGTATCATTGGCTCTCTGGAAAAAGCCAAATTCGGCACCGCTCCCAAAGACGGAAAGTGGGGATGGGACTTTGACGAGTATGAGGGCCACCTGTCTGTCCTCTCCGCTCAGGGGTCGCTTTCCGTGTATGAAGGTGAGAAAATATTTCACATCCACATGTGCGCCATCGACCCACTGAAGCCGGGCCAGCTAATCGGTGGCCATGTTGAAGAAGCTATTGTCTGGGCGACGGTCGAGATTTACATCGGCGAGCTCAGTTATCAGCTCGAGCGTGACTTTGACCCGGAGGTCGGTCTGACGGCGCTACGAACCACCTAACCATAGTAAACTTAGATGAAGCTCATCACCTTGACACCCTAGCTCACCATACAGCGTAAAATGAGTTCCGCTATTTGAAAGACTTGACAAACTGAATGGACTTCGATATTATGGCATATCAG
>SOKS01000209.1 GCA_004375725.1 Dehalococcoidia bacterium
TGTTAGCATAGCCGCTGGTGATGAAAACCTTGTTCTCCTCAACATTGAAGTCAGCAATGAATTGCCTCAAAGTGTACAGGGTATCCTCAATACCCTCCTGCTCGGCCACTATAATGATACCCACTGCTCTGGCCCTGTATTTCTGGTCATGTTTGTAGATGAAGTAGTTGCGGTCGATAAAAGCTTTCATCTGGGCGGACACATTGTAGTAATAAACCGGGCTTGCCAGGATAACTCCGTCTGCCTCGCGGAACCTGTCCAGAATCCAGCCGGCATCATCCTTCTGCGTGCAGGACGCAAAGGAAGGGCAGTCATCGTGGCCGAGACATGGATTCACCTTATGCTGGCTGAGGACTATCTTCTCCGTTTCGGCGCCAAGCTTCTTCGCTTCATCAAGCGCCTGGTCAACCAGAAAATTGGTGTTGCCGTCAAGCCTGGGGCTGCCAACTATGGCCAGTATTTTCAACTCGACCTCCCTATAACTGCCTGCGAAATGCCGGTATCCCGGTGATGTCCTGCCCCAGGATCAGGGTGTGCATATCGTCTGTCCCCTCATAGGTATAAACCGATTCCACATTGGCCATATGTCTGATGGGAGAGTAGTCCAGAGATATACCATTGGCGCCAAGGGTCTCCCGCGCCAGTCTGGCGCACATACGGGCAATCGACACATTATTTTTCTTGGCCATAGAAATCTGGGCATAGTTCGCCTTCCCATCATCCATGAGCCTGCCCAGTCGATAAGAAAGCAGCTGTGCCTTGGTAATCTCAATCAGCATGGTGACCAGCTTCTCCTGCACCAGCTGATAGGCAGCTATCGGGGCGCCAAACTGCTCCCTTTCCTTGGCGTAGTTCAGGGCCGTCTCGTAACAGTCCATAGCCATGCCAATGGCACCCCAGGATATTCCGTAGCGGGCCTGGCTGAGACAACTGAGAGGAGCGCTCAGCCCTTTTACCTCTGGAAGTGCATTTTCCAGCGGTATGCGGCAATCAGAAAAACCGAGCTCGCCCACATCACTGGCTCGCATCGAGCCCTTACGGCTCTGAGAGGTCGGACTGAAGCCTTCGGTGCCCCGTTCCACTATAAAGCCTCTCACCCCTTCATCTGTTTTGGCCCAGACTACGGCAAAATCGGCGACTGATGACTCAGTTATCCATTGCTTGGTGCCGTTAATCACCCAGCCATCAGCGTCCTTTTTGGCCACTGTCTCCATCGCGCCTGCGTCCGAGCCATGGTTCGGCTCGGTCAGGCCAAAACAGCCTATTTTCTCCCCGCGGGCAATCGACGGTAACCATTTCTGTTTCTGCTCTTCTGAACCGTAGCGGAATATGGCATAACTTACCAGGCCGAACTGCACCGCAATATAGCTGCGCAGGGCGCTGTCCACTCTTTCCACCTCCTGGCAGATAAGCCCGAAGGTAACATAATTTGCCCCGTTCCCCCCGTATTCTTCGGGGAGGCAAGCCCCAATCATACCCAGTTCTCCCATCTTTGGGGCAAGCGCCCTCATATCCAGTGGCTTCTCCTCGTGGAAGGCATCGACCACCAGTGGCTCCAGTTCTTTCTCGAGGAATTCCCTGACGAGATTCCGGGTCATCTTCTCGTCTTCGGAGAGCAATTCATCAATCTGGTAATAATCAACACCCTGAAATTTCATTTCCGTTCACCTCTTTATGCAGACTGCTTTCCCCATCTCTGCTCGAATTTATTCTTTACCTCGGTATTGAGCAGCCACTGCGGCCACTGGCCGTTTACCATCCGCTCGATTTCCTCGAAAGGCCGCCGTCTCATCCTGGCGAGCGACTCCTCTGAGTAGTAAGCGGTATGCGGCGTTATGATAACATTATCCAGCTTGAGCAGGGGGTGGTCTGGCAGCATCCTTTCTTCCTGTATCACATCCAGAGCGGCGCCGGCAATCTCTCCCCGGGAGAGCGCCTGGTACAACGCTGCCTCGTCGATAAACTCGCCGCGGGCGCAGTTAATGACGTAAGCGGTCGGCTTCATTCTCTGGAACTGCTCTGCGCCCAGCATATGCCTGGCATCGGAGGTGAAGGCGGCGTGTACCGATACGAAATCCGAGTTCTCAATCAGATAATCAAGTGGCACCGCTGCCACACCATACTCGTCAAATACGCTGGCGGGAACGTAAGGGTCCAGGGCAAGCACCCGCATTTCAAACCCCTTTGCTTTTGGAACCAATTTGCGGGCAATCCGGCCGAGACCGATTAGTCCCAGGGTCTTGCCTCTAATCGGTAACATCGGCGGTAAAATATTGAGCCGTATTTCCCGTTTTTCATACGATTCCCACTTCCCATCTCTCACCGCCCGGTCCAGACGCACCAGCTTGCGGGCGCAGGCGAGGATAAGCGCCATGGCATGCTCGGCAACTTCCTCACTGCAGTAGGCATCCGGGTAAGAAACGCAGATGCCATGCTCGGTCGCCGCTTCCATATCAATCGTCTCATAGCCGGTACCGATGTTATAGATTAAGCGGCACCGTTCCAGCTGTTCAATTACCTTTCTGGTCACTGGTTTTTTAAAGGTAAGGATGAAATCAGCATCCCTGGCAGCTTTAATAATTTCCTCTTCCGTCTGGCATGGCCTGGGGATGAATTCCACCCCGATTTCTCGGTAGTCCGCCTCATCATGCGGAATCATCGGGTTGGCCACCAGCATGACTACTTTGTAAGACATTTTGCCTCCCGCTATTTTTCCAACTCCATCTTGATTGCCTCTTTGGGGCAAAAAGCCACACAGATGTCGCAACCTTTGCAGAAATCAAGGTCAATTTGAATCTGGCCCTTCTCCTCATTCAGAGTTATGGCCAAATCGGGACAGAGAAGGCGACACATGCGGCACTTATTACATTTTTGCTCATCTACAACTGGTATATAGGTCCTGCCTTCTACTGGCATGCCCGTCTATTACCTTTCATGACATTGCCCTCTAAGCGGATTTACCGTTTCCCAGCCTGAAACCGGCCGCCACCGCTTTCAAATCCAGTTCTCTGAGTCTTTCCGCAACTGTTTCGGCGATTGCTGAACGCAGGGCGTCTTTCGTTACCAGGCCGGTAATCTCCACCGCGGCTCCCAGCATAACCATATTGGCCACGATTTCATTCTTAAGCTCCTCAATCGCCGTCCTCGTCGCTGAAACTGGCACCTGTTTCAGGCTAGCTACCTTACCGGGAGAGACAAAGTGGTCATCGTAAACAACGATGCCTCCCTCTCTGACCTGCCCGATGTATTTATCGTAGGCCGTCTGGAACATGGCGACCATGATGTCAGCTTCAATGACGTACGGATAGCTTATCGGCTGGTCAGAGATGACCAAATCGGCCCGGCAGGTCCCGCCTCTCGCAGCGGCGCCATAGGAATTGGTGCCACCCACCCACTTCCCGTCGTTGAAGGCAGCCTGCCCCAGAATCGTTCCGGCAAGGACAATCCCCTGACCGCCATAACCGCAGATAACTACCTGTCTGATATTACCCACCTATAGCTCTCCCGTGATTATCTTGTCTTTCAGCTCTTCAGCAGATAAAGTGGCTGCCTTTTCCTCAGAAACGCATTTTGACATCAGGTCTTTGAGCATTTCTGCCGGCGTGCCCAGTTTGTTCCGTCGGCCGAACTGCACCGGGCAGGGGGTTAACGCCTCAATGAAGGTAAAGCCTTCCGTCTGCAGGGCCTTCTTGATGCCCTTAATCATCGCCATGGGCTGGGTAACAGCGTAACGGGCCACGTAAACCGCACCGGCGGCCTTCACCAGCCGGCAGAGATCGAAAGGACGGAAGGGATTGCCCTCATGGGTGGTCATGGTGAGGGCTCCCTCTGGCGTGGTAGCGCAGACCTGACCGCCGGTCATGCCGTAGTTCTGGTTATTGGCGCAGATAACGGTCATATCCATGTTCCGGCGGGCACCATGAATGAGGTGGTTCCCACCGATATCGGCAAGGTCGCCATCGCCACTGATGACCATGACTTTCAGCTTCGGGTTGACCATCTTGGCGCCGGTGGCGAAGGCGATGGTCCGACCGTGCAGCGTATGCAGCGTATCGGCATAGAAATAGGGGCTCGGTATCCAGGCGGCACAGCCTATACCCGAGACAAAGAGCATCTCATCCATATTGAGCTTGAGCTCATCAATAGCCCGCAAAATGAGCCCCTGAAGAATTGCTTCACCGCAACCGGGGCAGTAGGTGGTTACCCCGATGCCGGGACGCAGATATTTTTCCAGTTCCCTGACCACTACACGAGCCTCCCCAACTGCTCCATAATCGTGTGCGGGTGGATGATTTCGCCGTTTACCTGGCCATACGAAATAACATCACAGGTCGCGTATTTCATGACCTCGCCGGCCAGTTGCCCCATGTTCATTTCCGGAACAAAGATTTTCCCCACCCTGGAACCGATATCTTTAATTAACTCATCGGCAAAGGGCCAGAGCGTCTTCAGGCGCAGCACGCCGATTTTT
>SOKS01000153.1 GCA_004375725.1 Dehalococcoidia bacterium
AACAGACCTTCTCTTTTCAAGCTCAGGTATTTTTCTTCTCCTATGATGACATGGTCGAGAACATCTATACCCATAATTTCCCCGGCTTCAGCCAGTCTCTTGGTCAAGTTTAAATCATCTTCAGAAGCCTCCGGGTCGCCGGAGGGGTGGTTATGGGCAAAAATCACTGAAGCAGCACTGGCGGCAACCGCTTCTTTGAACACTTCTCTAGGATGGACAATGCTGCTATCCAGGCTGCCGACTGATATCTCAGCTACCCTGATGAGCCGGTTTCTGGTATCCAGCAGCAGTGCCAGAAAATATTCCTTCTTTTTTCCTTTCAGCCGACTGCGAACCAGCGCTACGACGTCCTCGGGTGTTTTGGCCGTTTCTCTCTTTCCGCTATCCTGATAGCCTTCAAGCCGGCTGGTCAACTCAAAAGCGGCTCTTATCTGCGCGGCCTTGGCGAGGCCGATTCCCCTGACCTTGGACAGCTCTTCAAGTGAGGCATCGGCAATTCCTTTGAGGCTGCCGAACTGGCTTAAAAGCCTCTGCGCGGTAACCATCACCGACTCGCCGGAGATGCCTCTGCCCAGAATAACCGCCAGAATCTCCTGAGCGGAAAGTGCCTCAGCACCAAATTTCTGTAGCCGTTCTCTCGGTCGCTCCGAAACCGGTAAATCGTGGATGGTGAACGATTTTTTTATCTTGTTTTCCACACTACATCGCTTTGGATAAAAAGATGAAAACAGGCTTATCTCGTAATATAGCTGAGCCAGAGCCCATTTAAACCATCCATATCAAAGCCATATATTTTCTGCAGGGCTTCATCATAGCCGCTTCCCTCACGGAAGGTGTTCAGCAGCTCAAGCATCTGACTCTGGCCATAATTATTAATTATAAAATCAAGCAGGCTGTAGCTCTGGGCATAAGCGAGTATTGATTCTTCAGCGTAGGCAGAAAAGGGGCTGGAGAGGCTGCGCACCGTTATCAGTCTGTCTTCATTAATAGCCTGGACCAGCAGGTTAACAAATACCGGCTCCAGCGACCCTTCAGCATACATGGCGAGACCCTCATCAAGCCAGGTGGGCAAGTCATTATAGGGGTTGAATACCACCTGGTGGATTACCAGGTGCGTCAGCTCATGGGTCATCGCCCGCTTGCCCCAGTCAAGGCTATCCGGGGAAATGCCAATGGCAATGGTGCTGAACCTGGTATAGGCCACGCCTCCCGTCCATTCCTGGGGAAAAATCATGGCACCGAGCAGGTCTTCGGACTTGGCGTAAATATATATCTCAGCCGGATTTTCCAGTTCGGCACCGGTATAACTGGCCATACGTACCAGTGCCTGTTGGGCAGTATCCATTAGCTCTCGGGCGAAGGACTCGTCTCCGTTGTACCAGTACAGTGTTAGCAACCCCTCGCTCAGGCTGCGCCAGGGATAGTGAACATCATCGACCTGAACCACGGTCGGCTCGGTTTCTATTCTTTCGCCCCTGGCATCCTCAACCGTCCACCAGTAGCTCATGCGGCTGCCCGGTGGCATGCCACCAGTCTTTCTCATATCCCAGCTCCACTCCACCTCGACCAGAATCGCCGGTTTAAACTTGAGGGACACCTCGCTGATAACTTCAGCGTGACTCATCTGGTCGACGGTATAGTGCAGACGGATATCGGTAATATCGGTATCACCGGTCGCAGAGAGGCTGAAGTTGACCTTCATCGGAAAATCAACTTCCACCCGACTCTCCAGAACCTGCAGCCCGTCAACAGCCCGAACTGCCGCCGGGCCTGGCAGGGCCAGGAATAAAATGGCAACCAGGATTAAAAGCACCGCCCTTTTTATCATTCTTCTCTCCCCAGACCAGAGCGGTGATAGGCCGCTAAAAAGCCGTCCAGTTCGCCATCAAGCACGGCATCAGGGTCGCCCGTCTGATAGTCGGTCCGGTGGTCTTTGACCATCTTGTATGGGTGCAGGACATAACTCCTGATCTGGTTTCCCCAGCCCGCGGCGATGCGTTTTCCTTTGAGCTTGGCTTTTTCCTCGGCACGCTTCTCCAGCTCCAGTTCCAGAATTCGCGACCGGAGGATTTTCATCGCGATCTCCTTGTTCCGGTACTGAGACCGTTCGCTCTGGCAGGTAACCACGAGCCCCGTGGGAAGGTGGGTCAATCTAACGGCGCTGCTTGTCTTCTGCATGTGCTGCCCGCCCGGTCCGCTTGACCGGAATGTCTCCACTTTCAAATCGTCGGGGCCGATTTCGATATCAACGTCCGCTTTGGCCTCCGGCATTATCTCCACCAGAGCGAACGAGGTATGCCGAGCGTGGTCGGCATCAAATGGGGACAGGCGGACCAGCCGATGAACACCGTGCTCCGCTTTTAAGTAGCCATAAGCATAGTCGCCGACAACCTCAATGAGCACGCTCTTCATTCCGGCTTCCTCCCCCTGCGTACTCTCCAGAATCTCCGCCTGGTAGCCGTGACGCTCGGCCCACCGAAGGTACATCCTCATCAACATCTCCGCCCAGTCCTGAGACTCGGTGCCCCCAGCGCCAGCATGAACCGTCAGAATAGCATTGCGCCCATCATATTCACCGCTGAAAGCAAGCTGGAACTCGAGCTTACCGAGAGCCGCCTCAACCTTCTCTGTCTCCAACTGTATTTCCACTTGAAGTGATTCATCCTCTTCCGTCAAATGAGCTAATTCCGTCAGGTCAGCCACCATTTTTTCCATTCCCCGCCACTGCTCCACCGTCTTCTTCTGCTCCGCCAGACGACGCATTGTATCCTGCGCCTTAGTCTGGTCAAGCCAAAAGTCCGGCTTTGCCGATGTTATCTCTAACTTGCCGATTTCCATTTCCCTGCCAGCAATGTCAAAGATGCACCAGTGCCATAGAAATTCGAGCCCGCATGTCTTCCAGCTTATTCAGCAATTCCTGCATGTATCCTACCCTTATTATCGAAACAGTTTACCCTGAAAGCTCATTCATGAGCAGGTACGCATTCTTTTTGCTTCAGATTTCCGCCGGCAGCCAGATGGGCAAACCGCAGCGGCTCCGGAATACGATAGCCACGGCAGCACGCCAGCACCCATTGTACGGCCGTATCAAGGTCTACCTTGTGGCCAATGGAGATGTAGAGCGGGCTTGCATCCGCTTTCGTGCGCAGGACGGCCCCGATTAATTCACCATTAGCCACCAGTTCGGCCGAGCTGCCCGGTTCGCTAGCCGGCGCCTCGTGTCTGCCACACAGTCGCGATTTAGCGCAGCCTATGGCTGGTGTGTCCAGAAGGAGCCCCAGGTGGGAGGCCAGGCCAAGACGACGGGGATGGGCCAGCCCCTGACCGTCCACCAGAATAAGGTCGGGCGTTACCGTCAGCTTCTCGCAGGCGGCCAGAACCAGCGGCGACTCCCGGAAAGAAAGGAGGCCCGGAATGTACGGGAAGGCCAGTTTCTCATTTACCGTTTTCACCTCCACCATCTTTAATGCCGGGTAATCCATGACGACCGCCGCCCCGGTAGCCATGCCCCGGGCACGGTTGACGGATATATCAACGCCGGCAATAAAACGGGGCTCACCGACTTCGCTGATTCGGGAAACTCTGGCGGCCAGTTCTCGCTGGATGTTCAAAGCCTGCGGAATACTGACCTGCCAGCCGTGCAGATTATGCACTTCCATATCACGAATTATAACTTCAATAGCGTTATCTGGCAACTTATTTTCCCAGTGCCATTGACAGGTGCTAAACTAATAGTGCATAATAATTATTTAGAAGTTAGAAATATGGTAAAAATCAGACTACGCCGCACCGGAGCCAAGGGCAAGCCAAACTACAGGCTGGTGGTTGCTGACTCCCGCTCACCTCGTGATGGAGCCTTCATTGACATTATCGGTCATTTTAATCCCCTCACCGACCCGGAAACCGTGGTTATCAATGAAGAAAAAGCACGCCACTGGTTAAGCAAAGGCGCCCAGCCGACAGATACTGCCGCCAGGCTACTGAGCAAGGCCGGTATTTTGCCAAAAACCAATACTAGTAAGGAGAACCCCAAATCATGAGTGAAGCCGAGGAGCAAGAAAAGCCCGAAACCATGGATGAACCCGAGGAGCAAGAAAAGCCCGAAACCATGGATGAACCCGAGGAGCAAGCAGAGCCCCAAACCATGAGTGAACCTGTCATACAAGGAGCAGACATGAAAGAACTCATCGAATACATCGCCAAATCAATCGTTGATGCACCGGATGATGTGAAAGTTGATGAGGAAACTGACGAAGAAGGCCTGACCACACTGAAATTGCAGGTCGCCGATGAGGATAAGGGAAGAGTCATTGGCAAGCAGGGCCGAATCGCTGAAGCCATGCGTGCCCTGCTCAGGGTAAAAGCCGCCAAGGCTTCTGTCCGGGTTAGACTTGAGATTGTCTGATATTACCCCACTTAGAAATACAGAATCAGGAACCGAATCGCCCGATTTGGACTTTATCACCATAGGACGTATTGTCGCTCCGTGGGGAGTCAAGGGCAACGTAAAGGTCCAGATAGAAACTGATTTCCCCCAGCGGTTTTCCCCTGGCGAAGAAGTATTTATCGACGGTACGCCTGTGACCATTGCTGATGTGTCATGGCACCGCGACCGGCCAATACTGAAGCTCAGCGCCATAGACTGTGTTGAAGACGCCCAACAACTACGAGGCAAGTCCCTAGAGATACCACAAAGCCAGGCTCAACCGTTGCCGGAAGACCATTACTACCATTTTCAGCTCATTGGGCTGGAGGTAAGGACTACCGGTGGCGAGCATCTGGGCGAGGTCAGGGAAATCCTGACTGGTAAGAGCAACGATACCTACGTGGTACAGGGCACAGAAGGTGAAACTCTTATCCCCGCCATTGAAGATGTGGTCAAGTCAGTGAATTTAGAGCGTGGCTTTATAGAAATCGAACCCATCGCGGGACTCCTGGAACTGAACCGGAAAAAGACTGATTAGCTTTCTGCTACCTTTTTGTTTTTCTTCTCTGCGCCATCTCCGCCACCCTCAGGCGCACCAGTGAACGACGGAGCGCCGCCTCCGCCCTGGCACCATCAATACCAAGTTCACGCTGTTGGGATAGCCTTTCTTTAGCGCGTTTCCTGGCCGCCTCCGCCCGCTCCACATCGATTTCGTCCACCCTCTCAGCAGCATCGGCCAGAACCACTACCCGGTCGGGACGTACTTCAAGGAAGCCGCCGGATATCGCCAGCGATACTTCCTCGCCGCCTTTTTTTATCCGCAGCTCGCCGGGCAGCAATGTGGTCATCAATGGGGTATGGTGTGGTAATATCCCGAGTTGGCCTTCATACCCAGGAGCCACCACCATGTCCACATCATCGGCATAGACCATTCGCTCTGCGGTTACAATATCAAGTCTGATACCCGGCATCGCCTACTTCCTCACCTGTTAAGCCTCTTTTTTTAGCTTCGACTCATCCTTTTCGGCTGTCTCTGGCACCTCTTCTTCGCCTTCTTTCCCCACCAGTACCTCCGCTTCCTCAACTTTTTCCGCTGGCTCTTCTTTTTCTTCCCTCTCCTCGCCACTGACACTTATCGTTTTTGCCTGCTTTACCACCTCGTCAATAGTGCCCACCATGTAAAATGCCTGCTCCGGCAGGTCGTCATACTTGCCATCAAGTATCTCCCTGAAACCGCGCACTGTTTCCGGTATTGGCACATACTTGCCCTCCCTGCCCGTGAACACCTCGGTGACAAACATCGGCTGCGATAGAAAGCGCTGGATACGCCGTGCCCTACCCACGCTCAGCTTATCCTCCTCGCTGAGCTCCTCAATACCGAGTATGGCGATGATATCCTGGAGGTCCTTGTAACGCTGCAGCACCTGCTGCACCTCGCGGGCAACCCGATAGTGCTCATCGCCAACCACGTCCGGCGTCAGGATGCGGGAGGTTGAGGTCAAAGGGTCTACGGCGGGATACAGTCCCTGCTCGGCAATCGATCTCTCCAGTGCAATCACCGCGTCAAGGTGACCAAATGTAGCCACCACTCCCGGGTCAGTGTAGTCATCCGCCGGAACATAGATAGCCTGGAAAGAGGTAATTGAGCCGTTTCTGGTGGAGGTAATCCTTTCCTCCAGCTCACCCATTTCCGTGGCCAGGGTCGGCTGGTAGCCCACGGCCGAAGGCATACGCCCCAGCAGTGCGGAAACTTCCATACCCGCCAGGGTATACCGATAAATATTATCGATAAAGAGCAGTACATCCTGATTTTCAACGTCGCGGAAATATTCCGCCATGGTCAGCCCGGTAAGTCCAACGCGCAGTCGAACGCCCGGGGGCTCATTCATCTGCCCGAAGACGAGCACTGTTTTGTCAATAACACCCGATTCTTTCATCTCGTACCACAGGTCGTTGCCCTCACGCGACCGCTCACCAATGCCGGTGAACACGGAAAAGCCGCCGTGCACCGTGGCAATGTTGCGTATCAGCTCCATGATAATGACCGTTTTACCCACTCCGGCACCACCATAAGCACCGATTTTACCACCCTTGGTAAACGGCGTGATAAGGTCAATCACCTTTAACCCTGTTTCCAGCATCTCGGTGCTGGTTAACTGTTCCTCAAGTGACGGTGGTGGGCGGTGGATTGCCCAGTGTTCCTTCGCCTTTACCGCACCAAGATTGTCCAGAGGCTCGCCCATGACATCAAACAGGCGCCCCAATGTAGCCTTGCCTACCGGTACCATGAGCGCTGCCCCGGTATCTACCACCTCGGCGCCACGCCCCAGACCGTCGGTAGGTGAGAGCGCCAGACATCTGACCCGGTTATTGCCCATATGCTCCTGGACTTCAAGCACCACCTTGCTGCCATCGGCATCAATCTCAAGCGCATTATAAAGTGCCGGCAATTTATCGGGTGGGAATTCAACATCAACCACCGTTCCAATTACCTGCGTCACTTTGCCTTTTGCCATTGTAACCTCCTCGGTTAAGCCAGGGCTTCCACGCCGCCGGCAATATCCAGCAGCTCTTTGGTAATCGCCTCCTGACGGGCTTTATTGTAGAGCAGGGTCAACTCGTCAATCAGCTCGGTGGCATTATCCGTCGCGTTCTTCATGGCCACCATCCGCGCCGACTGCTCGCTGGCGATGGACTCCAGAATGGCATGGTAAACCTCCATCTCAACGAAGCGGGGCAGAAGATTGCTCAATACTGCTTCAGGTCCTGGCTCATAAATATATTCCACGTTCTGCGCTGCCGGTATACTGGCCGGTTCCACGGGAAGTAACTGCTGCACACAGGGGTACTGTACCATCGTGGTAACAAACCGTGCGTAGACCAGGCAGACCAGATCAAAAGCACCTTTGCTATAATCGTCAATCACAATGTGTGCAATGGGCAGCGTATCCATCAGGCTGGGACGGTCACCGAGGTGAGTGAATTCCGCTATCACCTCTTTGTCACACCGCCGTATAAAATCAAGCCCTTTTCGCCCAACTGCGATAACGCTAACCGGCACCTCCTGCTTCAGAATATAGCTGCCAATGGCGCGATTAAGACCGCTGACAAGCCCGCCACACATACCGCGGTCGGGCGTGATATGAACCAGGGCAATTTTTTTTATCTGACGCCGCTGCAGGAGCGGATGTGGCTCCCGGCCGGCTTCGGTTAAAGCGGCCAGGTCAGCAATGACCTGCTGGATTTTATCCGCGTAGGGCCTACCGGCCAGACCACGCTCCTGCGCCCGCCTCATCCTGGAAGCGGCAATCATCTCCATCGCCCTGGTAATCTTGGCCGTACTCCGGACACCCTTTATTCGCCTTTTGATGATACGAATATTTGCCAACTTTTTCCTCCAATTATTTGAAGGTTTGCTGTCCTGGAATTCTTGCTACGCCCTAACCCCTGACATACTGGAACATTTCCGGATAACTCTGCTCCTTAAACTCCTTAATCGCCTTGATTAAAGCCTTTTCCGTCTCCGAACGTATCTCCTTGTCTTTAGCAATAGATTTAACGATCTCAGGATGATTTCCATCCATAAATTGATAAAATTTGGACTCGAAAAGAGCGACTTTATCTACCGCAATATCATCAAGAAAACCGTTGACCGCAGCATACAGTATCATGACCTGCCTTTCCAGCGACACAGGCACGAATTGCGGCTGCTTCAAAACCTCGGTGAGCCGCTGCCCGCGTTCCAGCTGGGTCTTGGTGGCTTTATCCAGTTCGCCAGTGCCAAACTGGGCAAAAGCCGCCAGTTCGCGATACTGGGCCAGTTCCAGGCGCAGCTTACCGGCAACCTGCCTCATGGCCCCGGTCTGGGCTTTACCCCCGACACGCGATACCGATAAACCAACATTCACCGCCGGCCTGATGCCGGCATTGAAAAGGTCGGTCTCCAGATATATCTGGCCGTCGGTGATTGAAATCACGTTGGTTGGAACGTATGCCGAAAGGTCGCCGGCCTGCGTCTCGATGACGGGCAGCGCGGTCAGTGAACCGCCGCCATATTCCGGTGCATACTTCGCTGCCCTTTCCAGCAACCGGCTATGCAGGTAGAAGACATCGCCCGGGTAGGCCTCCCTTCCCGGCGGCCGGCGTAGCAGCAGGGAGAGCTGCCGGTATGCCCAGGCGTGTTTGGTAAGGTCGTCATAGACGACCAGCGCATCCTTGCCATGTTCCATGAACTCCTCACCGATGGCGCAGCCGGCATAAGGCGCCAGGTACTGAAGGGCGACGGCATCTGAAGCGCTGGCCACCACCACGATAGTATGCTCCATAGCGCCGTGGCTTTCCAGTGTGGCTACCAGTTGCGCCACCTTGGATACCTTCTGCCCAATCGCCACGTAAATACAGATAAGGTCACCGTCTTTCTGGTTAATGATGGTGTCAATGGCGATGGCCGTTTTACCGGTGGAGCGGTCGCCGATAATCAATTCCCGCTGCCCCCGGCCAACGGGAATCAGGCTGTCGACTGCCTTGATGCCGGTCTGTACCGGAGTATCCACGGACTTGCGCAGCACCACATTGGGTGCCACACGTTCCACGGGACGGGTTCTCTTGGCCTTGATGGGGCCTTTGCCATCAAGAGGACGCCCCATCGGGTCAACGACTCTTCCAATAAGCGCTTCACCCACCGATACCTCAACAATACGCCCGGTACACCGCACCTCATCGCCTTCCTTGATCTTGAGGTAATCTCCGAGAATTATCGCGGCCACGCTGTCCTCTTCCAGGTTCAGCGCAATTCCCATAATATCATTGGGGAATGCAAGCAGTTCGTTGTACTTGGCCGAGGTCAGGCCGTGAATGCGGGCAATGCCGTCACCAATCTCAATAACCGTGCCCACGTCCACCATGGTGACGGTACCACCAAACTGCTTGATTTGCTCTTTCAGCACCGATACGATTTCCTGTCCTCTGGTTGGCACCGGAGCTACCTCCTTTCCGCTCTTTGGTTTCGTCAGCTTTGCCGACGGTGAATCATCTCTGAGTTAATTTATTTAAACTTTATTATTTTACAGCCGGTCCTCGACGAGGCTCTCCACAACCGACGGGTCAGCCAGGGTGCTGGTATCACCCAGGTTATTGACATCCCCGGCGGCAATCTTGACCAGGATACGACGCATGATTTTTCCACTCCTGGTCTTGGGCAGACCTTCCGCAAACTGGATTTTGTCCGGCAGGGCGATGGGGCCGATTTCCTTGCGAACATGGGCGACGAGCTGCTTCTTGAGCTCCTCCGTACCTTCCCGCCCGGCCTTTAAAGTAACGTAAGCGTAAATACCCTGTCCTTTGACCTCGTGGGGCATGCCGACCACGGCCGCCTCGACCACGTTTTCATGAGAAACGAGAGCGCTTTCGACTTCGGCAGTACCGATGCGGTGACCGGAAACATTTATCACATCATCGATACGTCCCATCAGCCAGTAGTAGCCGTCCTCATCAATCCTCGCGCCGTCACCGGTAGTGTAAACGCCCGGGAAGCGGACAAAGTACGTCTCTTTAAACCGCTTCGGGTCACCGTAAACACCGCGCATCAGACCGGGCCAGGGCTGTTTTATCACCAGGTAACCGCCTTCATTCACCCCCACTGCCGAGGCATCTTCCCGCAGTATGGCCGGCTCGATGCCAAAGAAAGGCACACCGGCGGAACCGGGTTTGGCCGGCATGGCGCCGGGCAAGGTGGTGATCAGAATACCTCCGGTCTCAGTCTGCCACCAGGTATCCACAACGGGGCACCTTTTCTTCCCGATGACGTTGTAGTACCACATCCATGCCTCGGGATTAATCGGTTCACCCACGGTGCCCAGAAGTCGCAGGGAGCTTAAATCATGTTTGTTGGGCCACTCTTCACCCTCGCGCATTAAAGCGCGAATTGCCGTTGGTGCCGTGTAGAAAATATTGACCTGATACTTCTCCACGATATTCCAGAAACGGTCTGGATGCGGGTAGGTGGGGGTACCCTCGAACATAATACACGTGGCGCCAAAGGCCAGGGGGCCGTAGACAATGTAGGAATGACCGGTCACCCAGCCAATGTCCGCCGTGCACCAGAAAACGTCCTCTTCCTTGACATCAAATATCCACTTGAATGTCAGATATGTATGCAGCAGATAGCCTGCCTGGGTGTGCATCACACCCTTCGGTTTGCCAGTGCTGCCGCTGGTGTAAAGGATGAAGAGGGGGTCTTCTGCATCCAGTACCGCAACATCGCAGACGGGCTTTATCTCAACGCTGGCCATAAGGTCATGCCACCACTGGTCACGGCCCTCCTTCATGGGCACGCCGATATCCGCCCGCTTTACCGCAATGACGTTCTTTACATCGGGACAGGACTCAAGCGCCTGGTCAGCATTATCCTTACTGCGAATAACGCGCCCACCGCGATAGTAACCATCACAGCAGATCAGTGTTCCTGAGTCACAATCCAGTATTCGGTCGCGCAACGCTTCCGCGCTGAAGCCGCCAAAGATGACGCTGTGAATGGCGCCGATCCGGGCACAGGCCAGCATGGCAATGGGCAACTCGAGTACCATGGGCAGATATATTGAGACGCGGTCGCCCTTCTTCACACCCAGCCTTCGCAGCACGTTGGCGAACTTGCAGACCTCGCGGTAGAGCTGCTGGTAGGTCATTACCTTGGTATCACCTATGTCGCCTTCCCAGATGAGCGCTGCTTTATTCCGGCGCCACGTTCCGATGTGACGGTCTAGGCAGTTATAGCTCACGTTCAGTTTACCGCCGGTGAACCATTGATGCTTGCCCTCGGCAAAATCAGCGTCCACCACCTTGTCCCATTTCGTGAACCAGTCGAGCTGCTCCGCCATTTCCCCCCAGAACCCTTCCGGGTCTTCGAGCGAACGCTGGTATAATTTTTTATATTCATCCATACTCTTGATGTATGCTGACTCGGTAAATTCCTTCGGGGGTTTAAAACTTCTCTTCTCCCCCATCATTGAAGTAATCCCCTTAACTTCGCTCATCCAGTCCTCCGTCCAGTTCTCAACCGCTTTCAATACGGTGCGCTTCGTTTGCTTCTCCTGACTACATTAAATCTTTAATAATCGCCGACTACAGAATAGCTGATATTCACTAATCCTCTGCCGTAACTCCCATCAACTGCGTATAGGCACTATTAAGCCTATTGGCTATGGTCTGAGCGACGCTTCGATGCATTTTACACCCGATGGGAGGATTGGCCTGGCACAACTGGGCAAGCTCCTGGCCATTAAATGACAGCACCTTTGTGGTCTCGATGGCTCTCACCGTGCTGAACATACGATGGGGAGGCAGTATTGCCGACCAGCACACCAGATCAAAGTTAGATGCCGCCTGAATCTGGCGATGCATCATCGGGCCCAGTTCCAGATATATGCCAACGAGACCGTCTTCAATAATGAATGCCTTTTTCTGGCTCCTGCCCTGCTTACCCAGGCTTTCCCCAACTTCATAGACCTCGCTGGTTGCCATACCGGCAATGAATTTTAATTGCTCCTCATCCAGGTCACGAAACATGGGACATCGCTTCAGCACCTCGATCTTTTCCATTCTGAACCTCCTCAATCTTTCTCAAGCTGGCTTTTCAAGGTTACCTTTCAGCACCGGCCAGTTCCTTCTTTAACGCTGCCAGCTTGCTCCGGGTGCTGCCGTCCAGTATCTGGTCCCCTATCCGGGCGATAAATCCGCCGATTACATCAGGATTTACCTCTGATTTGATTTCAACCTTCTTGCCCACAATGCGTCCGAGATGCCTGGCCAGCTTCTGTTCATCCTCTTTGGCCAGCGGAACCGCCGTAGTCACCTCAGCCAGCGCTATACCACGGTGGCTATTCCACAGCCGCTGGTACTCATCAGCAATTTCACCAATAATATCAAGCCTGCTTTTGCTGATAAGCAAGAGAACCAGATTCAAAAGCAGTGGATTTACCTCTTTCATCTGCCCGGATAGCAGTTTCGATTTCTCCGCAAAATGGATTTTGGGACTTTCCAGAAACGCCGCAAAATCCTTATCGTTTACTGCCTGGACAATCTTTTCCAGATCAGATTGCCAGCGTTCTAGCTCGCCTGCCTCCAGTGCGATTTCAAACACCGCCTGCGCATATCGTTTCGAGTAGGCTCTTCTCGCCACGTCCACTCCTCTAGAATTGTTTATTCCTTTTTCAGGGCATCGCTCTCTTCCATAATTTTTGCAATGAGCTCGCGATGCGCCTCCTTATCCAGCGAACGGTCAATGACTTTCTCCGCCGCCGCGATGGTGAGGTCGGCCACTTCCTTTCGCAACTCGCTGATGGCCTCGTCTCGCTCCCGCTGAATCTCGCTGCGCGCCCGGGTGATGAGCGCTTCCGCTTCCTGCCTGGCGCTTTGCTTTGCTTTTTCCTTGATTCCCTCGCCCGCCTGCACCGCCTGATCGATACGCTTCTGCCCTTCCTTGCTGGCTATGGCCAGTTGCTTCTTCACCTCTTCTCCGGCCCGGGCAGCCTGCTCCTTGATAGCATCTGCCTGTTCCAGGCTGTCCTTGACTCTTCTGGAACGCTCGTCAAGCATTCTCATCACCGGTTTGTAGGCAACAAAGTAGAGGACCACGAGCAGAATCGCCACGTTTACAATCTGTGCCAGCAATGTCGGCACATTAATGCCAAGTCCGGCAAGTCCCTCCATGCTTTGCCCCCTTTTATCCAATACTAAGTTAAAAGGCGAGAATCGCCGCCACCACCAGGCCGGCGAAAATCAGCGCCCCAAGCACCACGGCAGCAATAATAACCCCGATAGACAGAGGTATTCCATCATGTTCCATAATTACCTCCTTAATACGCTAGACAATCAGCGCCAGGATAATGGCGATGATCAACGCGTAAATACCGATCGCTTCGCAGAAAGCAGTTACCAGAATCATATTGGTCATTATCGGACCGCTTGCTTCTGGATTGCGGGCTATTCCCTGAAGTGCCGCGTAGCCAATAAGCCCGATTCCCAGTGCCGGCCCCAGTAAGCCCAGTCCGGCCGTCAGCCCCACGGCCAACATTTTCATCGTTACTGGATCCATATTCAAACCTCCTTAAAACGATTTGCCCAAGGTATATTTATCTTATATCAAGCCGGCTCATTCCCATGATGGGTCACTGCCATGGTCAGAAAGACCAGGGTCAGTCCGGCAAAGATGAGCGCCTGAACAAAACCAACGAGCAGCTCGAGACCGTAGAACGGCAAGGCAAATACCCATGGTATCAGGAAGGCCGCGATGAGCAGCAGTATTTCTCCAGCGGTCATATTGCCAAAAAGACGGAAGGTGAAGCTGACAATGCGCACCATTTCACTCAGTGTTTCCAGAAGCCCGACGAAGATATAAATGAAGCCGGTAAACAGTCCGCCCAGCCCGGCCCGCAGCCTGCCCCTGACGATATGCCCGATGCTCCTGAAAAATTGCCCCGCGTTGAAAAATTTACCCAGATAACGGAGACCCAGCGATTTCAAACCAAAGTATTCAACAAAGACAAATGAAATCAGCGCCAGTGCCAGAGGCATATTGATATCGGTATTGGCGCCACGGAGCAGATGCACATGTTCACCCTCAGCGTTGGTTATGAATATCGAGCCAAAGCCGGGAATCAAGCTCAGCCAGGCATTGAAGGCAACGAAAAGGAAAATGGTGGTCACTATCGGGAAAAACCGCCGCCCGTTTTCCTCCCCGGCGACTCTCTGGCAGAAGCCACAGAGCCAGCCGAGTAAAAACTCAAATGCGCTCTGCAGCCTTCCGGGTACAACCTTCATGCGACGCGTAATTACGTATGACAGACAGATCAGAACAAACATCGTAATCCAGGCGCCGATAATACTGTTGGCGACGGGAAAGCCAAAGATATGAAACACCGTTTCTGCCGGAAGCTTGAACTCTGGATGAGGCAAGCTGAGCCATGCCGGCAACCCCAGGTCACCAAACATGCTTCTTCCCATAGGACCAACCAGGAAGCCAGCAACGAACAGAAAGACGGTAAAGAACAGTACTCCTGCCAGAAGAGGTCGTGGCATCCCCAGAACTCTCCGCTTTGCCATTAACCGCCCTCTCCGTTTCTCTTATTTTTTATCAGCGGTATGAGCATCCGGTATACGCCATAGAAAGCAACTACGATGCCAAGTAACAGCCCCACTATCCCCAGGGCGGGAGTGGTATTGAGCCTGCTATCCAGCCAGAGACCGGCCACCACACCCAGCACAATTGAGCTACCGATGAAAAACCCCACCCCCACCAGCCGCAGGGCCGCCATCCATCTGCTCATGTTTGCCTCAAAACCTGCGCCGATGCGCAATACAGTATATTGTATCATTCCAAGCTGAAATAAACTACCAGAAGCCATGCAAAAAAAGAGCCCCAACACTCAGGTGTTAAGGCTATCTTTCATCGCATATGACTACTATAAACATAAATCCAATCTATCGGAGTTTCTCCTGACCAAACAACCTTGAGAAGTCACCCTTAAAGTCAGTCAGGAAATTGTGCATATCAAGCACGTCATCAATTTCAATCGTTTTACCCCGGTATTCTTCTATCTCGGCACCGGTGAAGCCGTTCGTCCCCTCCGGCACTTTGCCTTCCTTGACAACCGCCGCTACCAGGCATTGGGTATGGCACGCGGTGCATTGCACCCTCATAAACCACATATCTTCACGATGCCCGATGACATCAATATTGCCGGACTCATAGTTCTGACCGCATTCTTCGCACTTCATCGAGGCCATCAGTTTTTTAATCAGTTTCTCTTCCATCGCTCAGGCTCCGATTACCTTGATCCTGATTATCCTCAGGATTTACGCTTGTCAAAGTCATCCAGGTCAAGCGTATTGATGAAGTCATGGAAAGCCGACATCTTCCTCATCTCTTCTTCGCTTACCTTTTTATCTTTGGTGTCAACCTCGTCACTTTCCTCCAGGACCGGCTTCCCGGTCTCCTCATCAAGCAGGATGCCAGCTTTATCCAATACGGCTTCTTCAGCAAATATCGGGGCATCAGTCCGCACCGCCAGGGCCAGAGCATCGCTGGGACGTGAGTCAATCTCTACCTGCTGGCCATCAACATTGAGGATAATCTTGGCATAGAAGGTGTCACTCTTCAGGTCACTGACAATGATGGAGTCTAGAGCCGCCCCCAGTGAATCAATCACCGAACCGAGCAGGTCGTGAGTGAGGGGCCGGGGCACCGTGACGCCCTGCAGCTTCACGGCAATGGCATCGGCTTCCGATGGACCGATCCAGATAGGGAGGTACCTTTTGGCCATTTTCTCCTTCAGGATCACCACCCGCTGGTAATTCATCAAGCTCACCCGGATACTATCAATGGTCATCTCAATCATAACCATACCTCCCCAATTTATCAGCCAGCAATTCAATTCTAAATCAGCCAGCTACGGTTGTCAACCAGAATTGGTACGGATTGATTTTAATCATTATTCTCAGGTATAACCTTATTGTTTATTATTATGTCAAGTAAAAAGGAGATTTTCACTATCTGATGTGGTATAATATTTATGTCGACCAATCCGGCATTCTGGCAGAGAGATAGAAGC
>SOKS01000088.1 GCA_004375725.1 Dehalococcoidia bacterium
CAATCATGGCGACCATTCGCCGCAGCAGCCATATCTTGCTCAGGCTGTTTTCGTCAGTGAGCAGTTCTTCCCGGCGTGTGCCGCTGCGTTGTATGTCCATAGCTGGGAAGACGCGGCGCTCCGCGAGCCGCCGGTCGAGGTGCAACTCCATGTTCCCGGTGCCCTTGAACTCTTCATAGATGAGGTCATCCATGCGGCTGCCGGTGTCAACAAGACAGGTGGCGATGATGGTCAGGCTGCCGCCCTCGGCGGTGTTGCGTGCGGCGCCGAAGAAGCGCTTGGCGGGGTGAAGTGCCACGGGGTCAATGCCGCCGGAGAGGGTGCGACCGCTCGACGGCATCGCCAGGTTGTAGGCACGGGTGAGGCGGGTGATACCGTCCAGGAGAATAAACACATCCTTCCCGCTTTCCACGATGCGCTTGGCTCTCTCCAGAGCCAGCTCAGCGACGCGGGTCTGGTTCTCTACCGGCTCGTCGAAGGTGGCGCTGATTACCTCTCCTTTGACAGAGCGTTTCATGTCGGTAACTTCCTCAGGGCGCTCTCCGATAAGGCAGACGAGCAAATGAACATCGCTATAGTTGGTCGCCGTGGCACTGGCAATGGCTTTGAGCAGCATTGTCTTACCCGCCTTGGGTGGGGAGACAATCATGCCTCTCTGCCCGCGCCCGATAGGCGCAATCATATTGAGCAAACGCGTGGACAGCTCACCGGGTGAGTGTTCCAGGTTGATGATCCGGTCAGGGAAGGTAGGGGTGAGTGAGCCGAAGTGAGGTCGTTCTCTGGACTTCTCGGGGTCGACGTCGTTGATGGCGAGTATCTGCAGGAGGCTGAAATATTTTTCATTGCTTTTTGGCGGTTGGCCCTGCCCGACAACCATATCGCCATTGCGCAGGCCAAAACGGCGAATCTGCGATGGGGAAATATAGACATCGGCATGGTTGGGCAGCATCGTATCCTGTCTGAGAAAACCGTAGCCATCACTCATGGTCTCCAGGACACCCTGGCAGAACACGTGACCTTCCTGTTCAACCTCTGACTTAAGCATTTGCAGTATCAGGTCTTGCTGGTCCAGGCTCTCCGCCTTGGTGACGCCCTTTTCTTTGGCCAGGGTCAGCAGCTCGGTTTTTGGCTTGCCTTGCAGTTCTTCGATATTCATGGTATCACCTCACTCCCGTGCCCCTTTTCTTATCGGAAGGGGAAAAGTTATCGTTTGATAATCGTAAAATCGCGATTTTTGAATGGTCTGAAAAACTCAGCATAGCTGACGAGTCGTTGACTACTGATTGTTGCGTCGTAAAGAAGTGCATTACATCCTCACTGTTCTGCGGAAAGGGGCAAAGGTGGCTGGGCGCCCTCGCGCAGCACGTCCTTGGCCACCCCGACGAAGTCGCGGAAAAGCGGGGGGGGACGGCTGGGTCGGGAGCCAAATTCAGGGTGGAACTGGCAGCTTATCATCCAGGGGTGATTGGCCAGTTCACAGATTTCCACCAGCCGGTTGTCCGGCGAGAGGCCACTGTAAACCATGCCGGCTTCTTCCAGCGTGGCGCGAAATTCATTGTTAAACTCATAACGATGCCGGTGGCGTTCCTGGATAAGGTTCTGGCTATAAGCCTGTGCGGCACGGGTACCCGGTACCAGGTTACAGGGGTAATTGCCCAGGCGCATCGTGCCTCCCTTGTGCATAATTTCCTTCTGTTCCGGCAGGATATCGATAACCGGGTAGGGCGTATCGGGGTCGAACTCGGTGGAATTCGGCCTCTTTGATTTCAGGACATGGCGGGCAAACTCAATGACCATTACCTGGAGGCCCAGGCAAAGGCCAAGATATGGGATTTCATTGGTACGGGCGTAGTTAGCGGCTTTGACCATGCCTTCAATGCCCCGGATGCCGAAGCCGCCCGGCACGATAATGCCCTGCGCTGACCTGAGGAGAGAATCGCAGCCATCACGCTCCAGGTCTTCCGAGTGCACCCAGGAAAGGTTTAATTCTCGATTGTGGTACAGTGCGGCGTGGCATAGTGCCTCGCGCACCGAGAAATAGGCATCGGTTAATTCAACGTATTTGCCCACCAGAGCGATATTCACGGGCTCGTGGGCAGTTTTCAATCGTTCCACCAGGTTGCGCCACTCTTTTAAATTGGTTCTTTTGGCCGGCAGGCCCAGCTTGTGCACGAGTAATCGCCCGAGGCCGGCTTCTTCCAGTAGCAAAGGTATTTCATAAATCGTCGATACTGTAGGCAGAGGAATAACGGCCTCCCGTTCCACGTCGCAGAAAAGAGAGATTTTATCACGGATGCTCTCCGGGGCGGGAAAGTCGCTGCGGCAGATGATGATATCAGGCTGGATACCAAGGCGGCGTAGCTCATTGACGCTGTGCTGGGTTGGTTTGGTCTTCAGTTCCTTAGTTGAGCTCAGATAGGGAAGCAGGGTAACGTGAACGTAAAGCACGTTATCCCGGCCGACGTCTTTGCGCATCTGCCGGATGGCTTCAAGGAAAGGCTGGCCCTCAATATCGCCCACTGTGCCGCCGATCTCAATGAGAAGAACGTCTGCGCCAGACTTATCCGCCAGGCGTTTGAAACACGACTTTATCTCGGAGGTGACGTGCGGTACCACCTGAATCGTGCCGCCAAGAAAATCTCCCCGCCGTTCTCTGGAAATGACCGCGCTGTATATCTGGCCTGAGGTAACATTGGACTCCTGGGTAACATCAACGTCAATGAAGCGTTCGTAGTTACCCAGGTCCAGGTCAGTCTCGGCGCCATCCCGGGTGACAAATACCTCACCGTGCTGGTAAGGGGACATGGTGCCGGGGTCAACATTGAGATAGGGGTCGAGTTTCTGAGCCATGACGCTGAGTTTACGACTCTTCAGCAGGGTGCCCATGGAAGCGACGGTTATGCCCTTACCGACGGAACTGACTACACCACCAGTTACAAAGATATACTTTGACATACAGGAACCCAAATCTTAAAAAATCAAGGAAAAACCTTCAGTTTTCTTGGCAGCATATTTATTGAGGTTGGACTTTGACAATCAACGGCACCAATTATATGGGGATACGCTCGTACTTTATATACAGAAATGACTTCAGGTGTCAAGTTTTTGTTGGGGAGGTTTCTTTTATTATAAAGAGTCGTGTGCCCGTTGTCAAGTTCAGAGCGATTAAAATTCATGGTAGTGAGGTGAGCAATTAATCGTGCTATAATCTATATGTACTTAGTGCGGTGACTAAAGGAGACAGGTGCCGATGGATGAGTTAAAGGTATTCACTGGTAATGCCCACCCGGAACTGGCCAGGGAGGTGGTCGATTATCTAGGCATACCTCTGGGCAAGAACGAGGTATTTCAGTTCAGCAACGAGAATATCTTTGTCCGCATTCTGGAGAATGTTCGCGAGCGTGATACCTTTGTCATTCAACCACTGTGCTCACCGGTCAACAACAACCTCGTTGAGCTGCTGATAATGATAGATGCTCTCAAACGGGCGTCAGCCAAGCGGATTACAGCGGTCATGCCGTACTACGGATACGGGCGAACCGATAAGAAAGACCAGCCTCGCGTCCCGATCACCGCGAGGCTTATTGCTGACCTGCTGACCGTGGCCGGAGCGAATCGACTGCTGACCGTTGACCTGCATGCCGCGCAGATTCAGGGTTTCTTCAATATTCCGGTGGATGAGCTCACGGCATTGAATCTGCTGGCGAACTACTTCAAAGAGATAAAATATAATGACCTGGTAGTGGTAGCTACCGATATCGGAATCAGCAAGCGAGCGCGTGACCTTGCCGAGAAACTCAACGCTCCGCTGGCGATTATGGAAAAACGACGTGTCGGCAACGTTGACCAGACGGAGACGATGAATGTCATCGGTGAGGTGAAGGGCATGACCGCCCTCACCGTTGATGATGAAATAGACACCGGTGGCTCTCTGGTAAGCGTCGTTTCTACCCTGATTGAGAACGGTGCCAAGGGAGTATACGCCTGCTGTACTCATCCCATTTTTTCCGACTCGGCTATTCAGAGAATCGGCTCCTGTCCGGTGAAAGAAGTGGTTGTGACCAATACCGTCCCGATGAAGGACGGGAAAAAACTGGATAAAATCACCGTTCTCTCCATGGCGCCACTGCTCGGCGAGGCCATTCGCCGCATTCATACCGGAATGTCCATAGGTGCCATGTTTGAGTGACCAGCGGTGATGAAGCAGAAAAAAATGGTGGAAATCTACCGGGCAGCCAGTGAAGCTGAAGCCCGGATTATCAAGAGCTTTCTGGAGAGTAATGGCATACCGTGCCTGATGAAAGCGAATGCCGCGCCTTCCGTGCACGCTTTTGCCATTGATGGTATGGGCGAGGTTGTCATCCTGGTCTGGGAAGACGTAATCGAGAAAGCCATAGAGCTCATCAGGGAGGAAGAGGATGCTTAAGTGGTTG